>CAZGCG010000302.1:0-4633 GCA_964524205.1 uncultured Sphingobacterium sp.
CCCTTTGAAATAATCTATGTGAAACTTTAATACATTTCTATCCTCAATTGCATGAGTAATTGTGTATTTAGGTAACTCATTCTGAAAAATGTCTCGGGTTGTTTTATATGACTTTTCCTCTCCGTCAATTTGAGTATAATTTGCATTCTCATCAAAAATAGGCGTACCTGTAAAACCAAATAATTGTGCATTGGGAAAAAACTCTTTGATGGCTTTGTGATTATCGCCAAACTGCGAACGATGGCATTCGTCAAAGATGAAAACCATTCGCTTTTTGCTCAACGATTCCAATCGCTCTTTATAGTTTTTCTTATTATTACCATCTAAAGCCAAACCCAATTTTTGAATGGTAGTAACAATCACTTTATCGGCATAATCGGTGGATAGTAATCGCCTTACCAGGGTTTCGGTATTGGTGTTTTCTTCCACACTACCTTCCTGGAATTTATTGAACTCCTCACGGGTTTGTCGGTCAAGATCTTTGCGGTCAACTACAAATAAACATTTCTCAATGTCAGGATTATCTTTCAATAGGGTAGAAGCTTTGAAAGAAGTCAAGGTTTTACCGCTTCCCGTAGTATGCCATATATAACCGTTTCCTCTGTTTTGCTGAATGCAATCTACAATGGCTTTCACCGCATAAATCTGATACGGGCGCATCACAAGCAATTTCTGCTCGCTCTCCACCAGAACCATATATTTGCTAATCATTTCCCCAAGCGTGCACTTGGTTAGGAACTTTTCAGTAAAAGTTTCTATGTGTGTGATCTTCTTGTTATTCTCGTCTGCTAATTGGTAAATGGGCAAAAATTGTTCGTCTGCGTTGAAAGCAAAATGCTGGTTTTTATTGTTAGCAAAATAATAGGTATTCGTTCGATTACTCGCAATAAACAATTGCATAAAGCAAAGCAATGAATTTCCGTAACCATTACCTGGCTCACTTTTATATTCCACGATTTGCTGCATTGCCTTGCGTGGTGAAATGTCCAGTTTTTTTAACTCGATTTGTACTACAGGCAAACCGTTAATCAACAAAATGATGTCGTAGCGTTGATGGCTGTTTTCAGTATTGATGCGTAACTGACTTATTACTTCATAGTCGTTTTTGCACCAATCTTTAATATTTACTAGAGTGTAATGTAGTGGAGTTCCGTCTTCACGTTGAAAGTACTGTCTTTCACGCAAAAGCTTAGAAGCCGCAAAAACATCAGGATTGATGATTTCTTCACGGAAGCGTAAAAATTCATTGGCAGTTAAATGAACACGATTGAGTGCTTCAAATTTAGTTTTGAAGTTCTGCTCAAGCGTTTTCCTATCTACAATATCAGGGCGATAGTTATATTTCAGCTCAATTAGCTGCTTGATTAGATTTTCTTCTATTTGATTTTCCTTACTCATTCAAATTTTGCTCAAATTCATTCAAATTTACTTTTATAAGTTGATTAATCAGATTTAGTATTCGCAAAAGTGGGATATAGACTTTTAAAAGTTGAGCGCATAAATCCTATTCAAAATAGTAAATTTTATACTTCTAATCTTCTAAATTTTACTGCGGTTTCGCTCTATAATGCCAACAATTATAGGATTTCAATTGATTAGGGCTTAGATAGGCTACTCATATTCCCAAACTCCTTAGTCCTCTTTCGCTCATAAATGTGGAACTAGAAAATTCTTATTTTAAATTGAATTTAATAATAATGAAAAAGCTCAAGCTTTGTATAGACGAGTTATGAGATCCCTATTTTCAATTCCAATTCTCCGCCTAAAGCTGTATATTGGTTTTACATATCCTGATTGAAGTTGAAGAAAAGGATTTGGATATAAGAGGAACATTAAATTTAGAATGAAATCAAGCTTATGAAAAACCAATCAAAGTTTACCATCGCCAGCCTACTCCTATTTTTATTTTTGATGCCAATGGCTCAGGCATCTAAACCTGTAAGAATCGCGACGATCGGAGCTTCCCCTAACATCAATAAAAATCAGTCGCAAGAGGCTATTGTGGAACAGATGATTAGTTTTTGGCAAGGCCAGCTTAATCAGGTTCTTAGTTCTAAACTGGATTTGATTGTATTGCCCGAAATTTGTGATGTGCCGACAGGTTTGAGTACTGCAGAGCAAAAAATTTATGTCGATGCAAGGAAAAACAAGCTTTCAGACTTTTTTGCCAAAATAGCGCGGGAGAATAATTGCTATATCGCCTTTGGATCATTACATAATGCTGATAAAGGCCTTCGCAATTCCCTGATTTTATTAGACAGGGCCGGAAAAATAGCAGGGACTTACCACAAGAACTTTCCAACTATTCCTGAAATGGAGCAGGGAGTTATTCCGGGTGATCAGGCCCCGATTTTTCAATGTGATTTCGGTACGGTTGGAATGGCTATTTGTTTCGATTTGAATTATGATGAATTGCGTGCAAAATATGCCCAACAGCAGCCTGATATCATGCTCTTTTCCTCAGTTTACCATGGCGGACTGATGCAGGGAATATGGGCTTATTCCTGCCGTTCTTATTTTGTAAGTGCCATTGGAGTTGTACAATTGCCATCAGAAGTTCTTAATCCGCTCGGAGAGATTGTAGCAACTAGCACCAATTACTTCAATTATACCCTCGCCACCATTAACTTGGATTATGAATTAGCGCATCTGGATTATAACTGGGATAAACTTAAAAAGCTAAAAGCGAAATATGGTGATGCAGTAAGCATTCATGATCCCGGAAAAGTGGGGTCTGTAATGATTACCAGTGAAGATAAAGCTATTACCGCCAAACAGATGGTTAAGGAATTCGATATCGAACTTCTGGATACCTATTTTGACCGTTCCAGAATGTTTAGGAAAAAGCAAATGGTTTTACCTTAAATGAAGATTCAGAATTATTGGTCTTTACAGATTAATAATTTTTAAAAACGAAAATTTACCACAGAACTTTTTCAAATGAAATCTTCACTTCTTCTGATCGTATTGTTATTTATTAGCAATGCTATTACTGCACAAATAATTGCTGAAGGAGTGGTTAAGGAAGCCGGTTCGGGCAATCCTTTAGCCTATGTTAATATTGGTTTGATTGGGAAAAGTATCGGAACGGTTAGCGATGATGCAGGAAAGTTCAAACTTACAATTCCTGAAGCAAATGCCCTCGATACTGTGCGCATTTCTATGCTGGGCTATGCTCCGCAGGTTTTTACCGTTTCCGAATTTATAAAGCAGCTTGCTGATCAAGAAATCTCATTGCAGACCTCTTCATTCCTATTGCCGGATGTAATTATCTCAAGCAAAGAATTGAAAGAAAGAGTGCTGGGAAACCCGACTGTATCTCAAAGAGTTTCGGTTGGATTTACTTCAAATAGGCTGGGCAATGAGGTTGGGATGATTATCAAAATTAAAAAAGCACCTACCTTCATAAAATCCTTTACTGCCTCTGTGGTTTCAAAAGATAATAAACCAATTAAGCTCAGGTTGAATTTTTACAGCTTAAAAGACGGACTTCCCGACAAACTTATTCAGGATAAGAACATCTTCGTGAATGCCCCGGTACAAAATGGAAAGCTATTTGTCGACTTGGATTCCTATAATATCGTTGCAGAAGAGGACTTCTTCGTAGGCCTCGAATGGATTGAAAGTGCCTCAGGGAATATTATGTTCTCTGGAAGTCTCATGAACGGAGCGCTAATCTCTCGGGAAACAAGTCAGGCTGACTGGGAAAGAGTAAGATCGTTTGGGATGGGCTTTACGGTGAAAGCTGAGTATTAGCTCGTCAATGATTAGATTTGCGAATTACCTGAAAGAGCGGAAATCTTATCTAATTTCAAATTTCATTGGTTCCTGTCTGTTATCCCAAAAAAAGAGCACCTCAATCTTATCTGGTTTAACCTCATAAAAAACAGATGATATGTTCTTTATTAATCCAATTCTGATATTCGGGTCAAAATCTGTTTCCTTATAAATAAACGGTGAACTGCCTATTAACTCTAAAGTTTTAATCGTGTTCCTTTTAAAATCATTGAGGGCTTTATTTCCTAATCTTTCCACTATTTGATCGCAAATTGCCTCATAAGTTTTAACGCCGGTTTCGGAAATAATAACCGGCAAACTCATTTGCTAATAGCTATCTTATCCTTAAATTCTTCTAGTGTTATACTTTTACCTGCTTTAATATCTTCCTGTCCCTTTCTAATACCTGAAACTACATGCGCAGGTAAATTTGCTTCCTTTTTAATTTCAAAAGGAACTTCTAATGCTTTTAAAAATGCTTTTAACGCCTTTTCCTGAAATTTATCGGGACGCACAACGTAGGTTTCCATAATACAAATTCGTTAATATCTTTCTAATGAATAGATTGCCTCAGATTATCTTTTACTATTAAGCAGCAGCTTTTTAAGTTCTTTACTTATACACTGATATTAAATCAAATTTACAAATTATCATACAATAATCATTCTATCCATTATACAAGGTTCGAATTACGAAATCAATCTGTCCGTAGAAACGCTGTGCTTAACTCTACGGACAGTAAAGACTTGCGAAATCACCTGAAAGAGCGGAAAGTCGATTTCGTCAGTCACGTTTCTGGAACGGCGACTGACGAATTTATCTTGCATAACGCCTAAGTAAATTCGTAACCCGATAG
>CAZGCG010000303.1:0-4615 GCA_964524205.1 uncultured Sphingobacterium sp.
TTCTGTTGTTAATTTTTTGTAATTCTGTTTTCTCACCGGTATTCTTGTATAATATTGATAATGAAGTGAGCGTCTTTAATTCATTCGGATCAATTTCGTTCGCTTTATTAAGATAGTATTTTGAAATATACATCATCCCACTTTGCTCCTTATCTTTAAGATACTGATTAAGATAAAGCAATCCTAACGCAAAATTTGCCTCATAATTATTCGGGTTGATAGTTAAAATTACTTTATAGTACTCTTCAGCTTTCGTCACATCACCAGTCATTTCATGAGAAAACCCTGCCAGATAGTTCAAATTGATGTTATTTTCATCTAATTTAAGAGCCTGACTCGTAAATTTAATTATTTCCTGATAATCATTTCTAATCAACAAAATATTCAGTAGTTTAAAAACGAGGTCGCGATTAGCAGGATATTGCCTGCTTCCTTCTGTAAGCACTCTAACCGTATTTTTTTCATCATTTAGAGACTCATATAGGTTGGCCAGTACCATAAAATACTCTGACTTTGGTTTTTTGGCAATTAATTTCTCATAATATCCTACTGATCTAATATAATTACCTGTTTCCTGACAAAGAAGAGCAAGATTGTGTGTAACAGAAATGTTGTCCTTATCTATTGTATCAAGAATACTAAAATATTTCAGTGCCTCAGTAAAATTTCGGTTTTTAAATGTGGTATTCGCCCGGTACAAATAGGTGAGTTTTAATTGAGTTTCGATGTATGAAATCTGATCCTTGACATCTTCTGCATATTTGGATCCATATACTCTTTTCATGGAGAACAGAGTTTCCTCTAATGGATCCTTCTTATAAGTATACTTTAAATTCGAATCTACTCTGGCAAGCGTAGCATAAACCAGACTTCTTACCAGGTTATTCCTGAAAGCCGCAGAGTCGGATCTGGTCTTAAAAGTATTATCTATCAGCTTACGGGCATTCTCCAGTTTTTTAATATCCTTAGACTCAGAATATTGGACAAAACTATTCATAGCCTCCTTGATTACAAGAGCCTGATTCTGGGTCTGGGCATTTACGCCGACCAGCACCAGAAAGATATTGAATATAAAAAGTATAAATACCTTATACATGCAGCTATTCTTCAGTATTAGGTTCCTGATCGTCTGAATTCAAATCTGTTCCTGTTTCATTCTCTGCAGATTCTGTTTCATCAGCTTCCTCATCTTCGTGTTCAACTTTGGCAATAGATGCAATAGAATCATCTCCTTTAAATGTAATCAGACGAACACCTTGTGTGGCACGACCCATTACACGCAAATCACTCACCCCAATTCTAATTACAATACCTGATTTATTAATGATCATCAAATCATCAATATCTGTAACATCCTTAATGGCAACCAGTTCACCGGTTTTTTCGGTTACATTGATTGTTTTAACACCTTTTCCTCCCCTATTGGTTACACGATAATCATCGATATCTGTACGTTTACCATATCCCTTTTCTGAAACAACCAAAACAGTTACCTCCGGATTGTTCACACTAATCATACCAACTACTTCATCATTTACATTTGCTAATGTAATACCACGAACTCCGGTAGCTGTTCGACCCATTGGACGAACTGTAGATTCATTGAATCTGATTGCACGGCCAGAACGCAAGGCCATCACAATTTCACTTGTTCCGGTTGTTAAACAAGCTTCAAGCAGCTGATCGCCTTCATTAATATTAATTGCATTAATTCCATTAGCCCTTGGACGGGAATAAGCTTCAAGGGAGGTCTTCTTGATTGTACCCTTCTTAGTACACATGATTATAAAGTTGTTCTCTAAATAATCCTGATCCTTCAGGTTAACAACTTTGATATATGCCTTAATATTCTCCTCTTTTGGAATATTAATTACATTCTGAATTGCCCTGCCCTTACTGGTTCGGGTTCCTTCAGGTATTTCAAATACTCTTAACCAGAAACATTTACCTGTCTCTGTGAAGAAGAGCATATAGTTATGATTTGTGGCTATCAGTATATGTTCAATAAAGTCCTTATCTCTTGATTGAGAACCCATCGAACCTTTTCCGCCTCTGCCCTGCTTACGATATTCTGTTAAAGGTGTTCTTTTAATATATCCTTCATGGGATATTGTAATAACAACCTCTTCATCCACAATAAAGTCTTCCATCCTCATATCCTCAGCAGAATGTGTGATTGAAGTTCGTCGCTCATCTCCGAATTTGTCACGTATTTCGGTCAACTCATCCGTAATAATCTGCATACGTAAACCTTCATCTGCCAAAACTGACTTCAAATACTCAATGGTATTCATTAATTCAGCATATTCTTCTTTGATCTTATCCCGTTCAAGCCCTGTTAAACGACGAAGAGTCATGTCTAGAATGGCTCTTGCCTGAATATCAGAAAGATTAAAGCTTTCCATTAAGCTGACACGGGCATCGTCAGGACTATTTGATGCACGGATTAATTTAATAACCTCATCCAGGTGATCGAGTGCAATTAATAATCCCTCCAGAATATGAGCTCTTTTTTCGGCTTCGGCAAGATCGAATTTAGTTCTGCGAATTACCACCTCATGACGATGATCAACAAAGTGCCTGATCAGATCTTTAAGATTTAACATCATCGGCCGGCCATTCACCAGCGCAATATTATTGACACTAAATGATGTTTGAAGCGCAGTATATTTAAAGAGGTTATTCAGTACTACTGAAGCATTGGCATCACGTTTAATTTCATAAACGATGCGCATTCCATCTCTGTCAGACTCATCCCTGATCTCAGAAATTCCCTCTATTTTTTTATCATTAACTAGACCGGCAGTTTGCTCGATCATATTTGCTTTATTAACCTGATATGGAATCTCGTTCACAATTATCCGTTCACGATCGCCTTTATACACTTCAATTTCGGCTTTAGCACGCATAACAATTCTGCCTCTGCCTGTCTCAAATGCTTCCTGAACTCCTGAATAACCATAGATAATTCCTCCGGTTGGAAAATCCGGAGCTTTAACATGTTGCATCAGATCAGCCACAGTTACATCTCTATTTTCAATATAGGCTATTGTTGCATTGACAACCTCGGTTAAATTGTGTGGTGGCATATTAGTAGCCATACCAACAGCGATACCTGAGGCACCATTGACCAATAAGTTTGGAATGCGTGATGGAAGAACTGTTGGCTCCTCCAGTGTATCATCAAAGTTTAGCTGAAAATCAACAGTATCTTTATTGATATCGGCAAGCATCTCTTCTGCAAGCTTTTTTAACCTTGCTTCAGTATAACGCATTGCTGCAGGTGAGTCACCATCGATAGACCCGAAGTTACCCTGGCCGTCAACCATTGGATAACGCAAACTCCAATCCTGTGCCATACGAACCATCGCAAAATAAACTGAAGAATCACCGTGCGGATGGTATTTACCTAAAACATCCCCAACAATACGTGCTGATTTCTTATGAGGCTTAGTACTGGTTACACCAAGATCAAGCATACCATAAAGCACGCGGCGGTGTACAGGCTTAAGACCATCACGAACATCCGGTAATGCACGGGAAACAATAACAGACATCGAATAATCGATGTATGCAGACTTCATTTCCTCTTCTATATTTATTGGAATTATTCTATCGTTCTGGGGTACCAAATTGTCGTTTTCTGTATCTTCAGCCATGTTCTACCTAAGTTCTGATTAATTAATTTTAATATTAAAACAGGAATAATTATCTGTTAAAATAAAACCGCTTTTCAGCCTTGCGAAGTTAATAAATTTCACGGTTTAAAGAGGTAGTTTCAAAAAATATTACATACAGATATGTGCCTTTAGCAATGCGGCTAGGGGAATCAAAAGAAAGAAATAGATTCCTGAAAAAATGAAGTAATTAAGCACCAGAAAGTTAAGAAGGAAATAAAATTACTTCACAGGCACCTCATTAAGCGCAATTTTGTACCTGTCTAATGCACGTTTTCTCGCATATTCATGCTGAACAATTGGCATCAGGTAATCCACTTTGAAATCCTTAATCCAGGTTTTAATATAGATTAGTCTGGGATCAAATTTCAGAGTCTGAGCAGTAGGATTGAATATCCTGAAATATGGGGCTGAGTCACAACCACTACCTGAGGCCCACTGCCAGTTGCCATTATTGGAAGAAAGTTCATAATCAAGGAGTTTCCTTGCAAAATAAGCCTCTCCCCATCTCCAGTCTATTAACAGATGTTTACAAAGAAAACTGGCTACAATCATTCTAACCCTGTTATGCATCAATCCTGTTTCATTTAACTGTCGCATACCGGCATCCACAATAGGATAACCTGTTTCTCCCCTGCACCAGGCTTCAAATTCCTGTTCATTATTCCTCCATTCTATCTGATCATACTTTTTCTTGAAACTATTGTGTACAACATGAGGATAATGATAAAGGATCATCATAAAAAACTCACGCCAGATCAGTTCATTTAGCCATTGTTCATTCCATTTAATAGCCATTTTTACCAGATAACGAATACTTATTGTTCCAAAGCGCAAGTGTACACTGATCTGACTTGTACCATTTACTGAGGGCAGATTTCGTGTTAAATGATAATTCCGTATAAGATCTTCTGAAATATTATATGTTGGTAAATTAA
>CAZGCG010000304.1:0-4564 GCA_964524205.1 uncultured Sphingobacterium sp.
AAAAAGCTGGTGTTGGCTGGGGCACCAGGGCTGGGAATATGTAGAATTGGGTAAAATATGGCAAATCATATTAGGAATAGTTTTCATAATATGGGCGATAACCATTTATCGCGGAATCAAACCAGTAATGAAAGTAAAACAGCCATGGGCCTTGCCAAACTGGCTCGTCTACACCACTTTCAGCATTATTCTTTTGCTCATCTCTGGTTTTATTGCCACTCCAAATACAAATTTTGTCATCGCCGACTTCTGGAGATGGATGGTGGTACATATGTGGGCCGAAGCGTTTTTTGAAGTTTTCACTACAGTACTGATAGGATACTTTATGGTTTTAATGGGTCTGATAAGCAAACAAGCAGCTATTCGCGTTATTTATCTTGCCACGCTATTATTTCTGGGATCGGGATTACTAGGTATTTCTCATAATTTCTATTGGAATGCAAAACCTGTTGGAACCATGGCTCTTGGTGCCGTATTCTCAACCTTACAGGTAGTCCCTCTGGTTCTGCTCACATTGGAGGCCTGGCGTTTCAGTAAACTCCCAAAAATACTGGAAGATAATAACAAGGTAAATGGGGATCCAAATAAGCAATTCGGTTTCCCCGAAGTATTTTTATTCCTGGTTGCAGTAAACTTCTGGAATTTCTTTGGAGCAGGGGTACTTGGATTTATAATTAATCTTCCTATTGCTAACTACTATGAACACGGAACTTATTTAACTGTAAATCATGGACACGCTGCATTGATGGGTGTTTATGGAAACCTTGCCCTGGCAACAGTACTATTCTGCAGCCAATTATTGATAAAGGCAGAATACTGGAGACCAAAAGCGATCAGAACAGCATTCTGGTCAATTAACATTGGCTTGCTGTTAATGGTATTGCTTGATCTGTTCCCTGCAGGTATACTTCAATTCCAGACCGTAACTGAAAGGGGCTTATGGTTTGCCAGAAGTGCCGAATTTATTGACAGCACCGCCTTTCAGAACTTAACCTGGCTTCGTATAATTGGCGGTTCTATGTTTACACTTGGAGGAGTTATCCCATTAATGTGGTTTGTATTGAAAGGCGCTAAAGGTTTGAAAAGGAATGCTAAAACCAATTAAAAAAATTAATTCATAGATTTCAATTCACTTTGTTAAAAAGTGTTAAAAACAGCTGAAAGAGTCAGGAAAGGGATATTTTAGCATCCTTTATATTATACATAAATATAATTGATGTTTTACCGATTTACCTTATCTTTGCAGAATGTTTAAAAATAAGCTTAACATATCCCTAAGCATATTACTGGTTATAATAATTGCGTTTGCAGGCTGCAAAAGCAAATTTGAAAAGTTACGTGCAAGCAATGATACCGCTAAAAAGTATCGGGAAGCTGTACGTCTTTATGAAAAAAAGGACTATAACAAAGCTCTCAGTCTATTTGATGATCTTGTTACCAAATATCGCGGGACTGCAGAAGCTGAGGATCTTTCCTATTATTTTGCATACACGCACTATAAATTAAGGGATTATACTACGGCCAGATATCATTTTAAAACATTTGCGGATACCTATGCATCCAGTGCAAAAGCTGAAGAATGCCGCTTCATGGCTGCTTATTGTTTTTATCTCGAATCTCCAACATTTTCACTGGATCAGGAAAACACAATTAAAGCAATTGAGGCCTTACAATTATTCATAAACTTATATCCAAAAAGCGAAAGGGTTGCCGAAGCAAGTAAATTGATCAGCAATCTGCGTGATAAACTTGAAACCAAGTCCTACGCCAACGCTAAATTATTCCTGGATATCGGAGATTATAAATCAGCAGTAATTGCTTTCAGAAATTCGGCACGTGAGTTTCCCGATACGAAATATGCCGAAGAGATGGAATTTCTGACCATAAAAGCTCAGGCATTATATGCCAAAGCAAGTTTTGAAATTAAGCAGGAAGAGCGTTATAATGAGGCAATTCAATTATATAACGAATTTGTACAAAACTACCCTTCAAGTAAATATCTGAAAGAAGCGGAAGAAATAAAGAAAAGCAGTGAAAAAGCTATTATTGATGTTAAAAAACTGATTGCTCTGCAAACAGCAGAAATGAAAGCACAGGAAGAAAAAATCAAAGCTGCAGAAGAAAGTAAAAAAGAAGACACTAAAAACAAGTAAAATGAGTACTACTAAACCCGTTATTCCAAACAGTACAGTAACACGTGATGTTCGTGAACTGGATAAAACAACCGACAATATTTATGAGTCGATTGTAATTATCAGTAAACGTGCTAACCAGATTGCGAATAACCTGAAAGAGGAACTTCATGGTAAACTGGCAGAATTTGCATCATCTAATGATAATTTAGAAGAGGTATTTGAAAACCGTGAGCAAATTGAAATATCTAAACACTATGAGCGCATGCCTAAACCATCGCTTATTGCTGTGGATGAGTTTTTACACAACAAGGTTTATTACCGCAATCCTTCTAAAGAGCAAAACTAATGAAGCAAGGGAGCATAGTACATTCATGTGCTATGCACCATGCACGCTTTCAGATGGGTAGATCTTTGCCCTATGCTTACTAACAAAAACATTCTCCTTGGCGTTTGTGGCAGTATTGCCAGCTATAAATCGGCATCTCTGGTACGTTTACTGGTTAAAGCCGGTGCAAATGTGAGAGTTGTAATGACTAAGGATGCCTGCAACTTCATCACTCCACTCACACTTTCAACACTCTCCAAAAATCCTGTTCTGAGCAATTATTATGATTCTGAAACCGGGAGCTGGAATAATCACGTAGAACTTGGATTGTGGGGCGATCTGATGATCATAGCCCCTGCAAGTGCCACTACCCTGGCTAAATTCGCAAATGGATTATGTGACAATCTGCTTACAGCGGTTTATCTTTCAGCTAAATGTCCGGTTTACTTTGCTCCTGCAATGGATCTGGATATGTGGAAACATCCTGCAACACAAAAGAACATTTCTTCACTGATCAGTTTTGGGAACATAATGATCCAACCGGGTTATGGTGAATTAGCGAGCGGATTAACGGGAGAAGGTCGGATGGCAGAGCCTGAAGCCATTTTAGAATTCCTGAGCAATGAACTAAAAAAAAAACTTCCGTTAATAGGTAAGAAGGCGCTTGTAACTGCAGGACCTACCTATGAGGCAATCGACCCTGTCAGATTCATTGGCAACCATTCCTCAGGAAAAATGGGATTTGCGATTGCTGAAGAACTTGCTGCTCTGGGCGCTTCCGTTGTACTTGTTACAGGACCAACATCGCTCAGGCTTAATAATCCGAACATTAAGAGGGTAGATATTACCTCTGCCACAGAAATGCTTGAAGCAGCCCTGAACAATTTTGCCGGAACAGATATCTCCATATTAAGTGCAGCTGTGGCTGATTACCGGCCTAAAGACATCTCTCTCTCCAAAATCAAAAAAGATAGTTCAGAGTTTCAAATCGACCTGATCAAAACTCCTGATATACTTGCAACTTTAGGAAAAGAAAAGAAAACCGGGCAAATACTAGTCGGCTTTGCCCTTGAAACCAATAATGAGGAAGAGAATGCCATTAAGAAGCTTGAAAAGAAAAATCTGGACTTCATTGTATTGAATTCACTAAGAGACGAGGGCGCAGGATTTAAGAATGATAGCAATAAGATTACTATTATTGACCGGAAAATTAATAAACAAATATTTGAATTAAAACCGAAAACTGAAGTTGCAGCAGATATCTGTAAAAAAGTATTAGATTTATTAGGATGAAGTACCTGATCCTTTTTTGTCTTTTTATCATTACCCAGGCTGTCCATTCACAGGATCTGAATGCACGTGTACAGATTCTGGCACCGCAGCTTGCCAATTCAAATAAACGGGTACTCGATATCCTCGAAGCAAGTATCAAAGATTTCCTAAATAACAAGCGATGGTCTGCAGATGCACTTCAGCCCCAGGAAAGGATAGACTGCAATTTTGTAATTACCATCTCCGACTGGGATGGTTCAAGCAATTTCAAAGCAGAGGCTCAGATTCAATCCAACAGACCTGTATTCAATAGTTCTTACAGCAGTACTCTACTGAATATAAGTGATAAGGATTTTGATTTTACCTATTCTGAAGGGCAGCCACTCGATTTTTCCGAACAAAACTATATCAATAACCTAAGCTCTTTACTAGCGTTTTACGCCTACATCATTACCGGAATGGATTATGACAGCTTTTCAAAATTCGGAGGCACTCCCTATTTCGAGAAAGCGCAAACGGTATTGAACAATGCTCAAACCGCTCCAAATGGCGGCTGGAAAGCTTTTGAAAATCTGAGAAACCGATTCTGGCTTATAGAAAACCTAACTAATAAGTCGTATAACCCAATCCGTGAAAGCCTTTACATTTACCACAGAGAAGGTTTGGATGTCATGGCAGAAAACCAATCCAAAGGGAGAAAAGCGGTACTTTCTGTCATTCCACAACTTCAGAAAATCGACAAACAAAAACAAGGTTCGATCTTAAATCAGATTTTTTTTACAGCAAAGGCTGATGAGATAATCAATATACTTGGCGCTGCTGAACCTCAGGA
>CAZGCG010000305.1:0-4557 GCA_964524205.1 uncultured Sphingobacterium sp.
GAGATAATACCACGGTTCCGATTGCAATGGCAAAAGAGATCCAGTTAATTTGCCCAATATAATCCCCATATACCATCCATTTATCTATAAAATCAGGTGGTAAACTTTGTATCGGAAGCCCCAAAAAGTCCTTTACTTGTGAAGAGAAAATAATTAGTGCAATGCCACTGGTAAAGCCAACTATAAGAGGGTAGGGTATGAATTTAAGATAATTGCCAAGTTTGGCAAAGCCCATACCGAGCATTAAAAAACCAGCCATAAAAGTTGCAATCGTTAGTCCATCAACCCCATGGTCATGAACAATGGCATATACAATCACAATGAAGGCACCCGTTGGCCCACCAATCTGTACCCGGCTTCCGCCTAAAACTGAAACAATAAGCCCGCCAATAATTGCAGTAATAAGACCTTTTTCAGGGCTAACCCCAGAAGCAATAGCAAAAGCAATTGCCAGAGGTAATGCAACGATGCCAACAATTATACCGGCTAAAATGTCTTTACTGATCTGTTGTTTACTGATACCCGAACGAAGAAGGGAGATAAATTTCGGGGTAAATTCATTCTGTTTCATATTCTTATTAAGATAAGTACGGATCAGAAAAAGGTAATCATTCTGATATCACCCCGGGATTGGCAAGCTTTAGGCTATAATAGCTTATTATGGTTTAAAACCAGCCAGAAGCGAAGGTTATGAAAATTTATTCAGACCTGAACAAATTGCATGTTTAAATATACCTGTTTATAGGTCATATTCAAATCGTCTTTTGTGGAATTAATTCAGAAAAGATTTAATTCAATAGTTTAATTTCTAATCCCTGAAGGTAATTGTGAATGTTGCCCCTTCATTGATTTTACTGTCAAGCGAAATCCTTCCCCCAAGGCTGGTGATATGATTATAGACCAGATACAAGCCGATCCCTTTACTATCAGGATGGTCATGGAATTTTTGATTCAGACCGAAAACCTTATCCCTGACTTTTTCCATGTCAAAGCCCATACCGTTATCAGAAATAATCAATTGACTAAGTCCATTCGACTTCCTGGAGTAAATTGATATAAGAGGAGGAACACCGGACCTGGCATATTTAATGGAGTTGGTAATCAGATTAAGCAAAATGCTTTCAAGATAATTCCTGTTGAATTTGATCGTTTCAAGTTCAGAAAAATCTGCTTTTAAACTAACATTTGAGCCCTCCAAGATAGACTGGATTGAACCTAATACCGAATTCAGATGCTGGTTAAGGTTTAATTCTTCAATCTGAATGTTCAATTGGTCTTTTTGAGTTAAAATATCCACAGAATTGTTCAGAATATCACTTAAATTTTCTGCCGATGATTTCAGGAATGTGAGATATTGTAAAATTTCAGGATCATCTACTTTTGAATCATCCAGAAGGCCTACTAATGAGAGTAAGTTATTTATCGGAGATCTGAGGTCATGAGAAGTAGCATAACTCAATTGCTTTAAATCCTGATGGCTTTTTGTAAGATTGGCGAGTTGCTGATTTCTTTCTTCCTCCAGTTTCTTTTTGTAAGTTATATTTTTGGCAATGGCATAGATTAGTTTTTCCTTTTCAACAGGCATTGAGGTCCAGGAAAGCCAGACAATTCGCCCATCCTTAGTGATATAACGGTTTTCAAAGTTTATTAGAGGGGTGCTTTCTGTCAGATTCTCACGGGATTTATCAGTCATGAGTTTGTCTTCAGGATGTACAAAGCTTGTAATTGGTCTTGACGTAAGCTCTTCAACAGAATACCCTAAAGTACGCGAAACGGAAGGGTTAATTCTTTTCCAATATCCGTCAAAACCTGCAATGCACAGCAAATCAGGCGATAATTCGAAAAAATGCTCGAATTTATACAGGGAGTATGAATCCAGGCTTAGGTTTTTCATGATTAACATTTGGTAAATGTTTCGGAAAATTAAGAAAAAAGATTCATTTTTTAACGAATTAGATCGTTACAAAACATACGGGAATAAACATTTTCAGTTTTTGATTAATTAATCTCCCAATCTTTTTGATTTGAGCCAATCATAGATCAGATGCTTAAATCCGCCTTTTATTTGAGAAGTATAAATACCGGTGCCGCCTGAGAACAGGTAAGAAAATATACAGGCAATGCCAATAAAATAAATACTTTCCATTCCGAAAAGCTCGATTCCCAGAATAGTGGATGCAATGGGGGTATTGCTTGCACCTGCAAATAGTGCTGCCAGACCCATTCCGGCAAGCAGGGCTAAGGGTAGGGGAACAAACCAAACCAGCGCATTCCCCAATGCAGCACCAATGAAAAACAAGGGTGTAACTTCCCCTCCTTTGAATCCGGCTCCAATGGTGAAAGAGGTAAATAAGAGTTTTAACAGAAAGTCGTAAGAATTAAGATTGCTTATGAAAGCGCTTTCTATGATAGGTATGCCTAACCCGATATATTTATAAAACTCTGTTATCCAGACAACTAAAGCGATAAAGATGCCGCCAATAAAAGGCCTGATCGGGGCATAATTTATCTTTTTGAATATGTCTGTACAGAAATGTGTGGTATGTGAAAAAAGCATAGCGGTAAGTCCGAAAATCATGCCTGCCAGGGCTGCCCATAAAATGTTTTCAGGACTCATTCCCGGCACAAAAGGGATGCTATATTGGGTATGACTAACATTCCAGGCTGTACAGGTGTAATCGGCTATCATAGCTGCCAGTAAGCTGGGTAAAATAGCGTCATAGCGATATTTTTTCAGGATCAGTACTTCCAGAGCAAAAATAGCCCCGGCTATCGGAGTGCCGAATACGGATGCAAAACCGGCACTGATACCAATGATAATCAGAATCTGCCGGTCTTGTTGTTCCAGTTTGAATAGTTTACTGAACTGGTCGGAGATCGCTGCGCCCATCTGTACTGCAGTTCCTTCACGGCCGGCAGAGCCACCGAAAAGATGTGTGATCAATGTTCCGAACAATACCATTGGTGCCATTTTTAGCGGAATAACCTGTTTTGGGTTATGAAACTCTTCCAGTAATTGATTATTACCTTTAACTACATCAGTACCCCAATAATGATAGGCCAGGCCAATGATGAGTCCGCCAATCGGTAAAAAAGCAATTATCCAGAGATTGTTTTCACGAAACTTTGTTACCCAGTCTAATGAAACCAGAAAGAAGGCGGAGGCAGTTCCGGCAAGAATCCCAACAATAATTGAAAGAGATACCCACTTTAAGATGTAAACCAGCAAAGGACTTTGTACTTTATTTCGAATATTAGGCTGATTCATTTTGCCAGGATGCAGATTTATGGGTACGCGGATAATCACGTATTGAAGAGGCTAATGTAATTTTTTTTTATTAATGTTTTAGATTACAGAACTCTTCGGCGCGGTTCTTAGTGATTCTTAAGGAACCCATTGTGAAGAAGGCCCGGCAGGCACGACAGAGGAAGCTGTTTCAGGTAGCGTGATCCCTCCGGTTCTATTTATTTTGCTTTCTCCATTAGCTCTTTGACTTCTTCATCAGTAAGAAATTGAAAATGACTAAAAACAGAAGCGCCATTCAATCCTGTCAGCGGCCGGTATCCCACCAGGGTATCTTGCTTGCTTTGAACAATTTGAATGACAACCACCAGCTCTTTTTTTCCACTATTAGGGTAGGAATAATAAGCGAGTTTAGGTAATTTCATATCATAGGCTTTTACATCCCTGCCTGGGTTAGGAAAATACAGGAGCGCAGTACCCTTATCAATATCTTCCTTACTTGGAAGGCGGCCATTTACAACAGGAGTTTTTTCCCATTCTTTAATCAGGATTGCAGGAAATAGTTCAGAGACAGACTTTCGGTCCCTTTGCTTTTTCTCTGTACAGGATGCAAGCGTCAGCAGAATGATAATCCCGGTAATTAGTGCTTTCATCTCTTTTGAGCAATAATATAAACATGGTTTTCGGGGTACTGATCAAGCTCAAGATGAAGGCATTCGCAGCCTCCTTCCATAATTGTATTTAGGTTCCCGCTTATTCCAATACTGCTGTATGGGAAATGGTCTCCATGCCATTCGCTTTCATGCTCGTCAACAGCATCCCCAAAAGTGTAAATCAGTATTCCTGAATCTTTGAGCATCCTGCATAGTTGGGCGATAACCGGGTTTTGCTGAGCCATTGGTAAATGAAATATGCTGTCCCAAGCAATAATCAGGTCAAACTTCTGATCGCTTTCCCAATCGATAATATTGCAGTTAATAAAATTAATATCCTTGTGTTCCGATTGTGCAATTGCGATCATTTCTGCTGATGCATCAATTCCATACACAGTAAAATTTTCCTGTATTAATTTGCGGATTATTCGTCCACCACTTCCACAACCCACATCAAGGGCAGAACCTTTTTGATTACAATAACGGACTGCCCGTTCAATCTGTTCTAAACCATATGAGCTGTTAACATGATTCTCATGCCACCACTTTGCAATTTTATCGTATTTTTTGCCAATGCCGGAATCCATACAGTAAAAATATAAAATTTGCTAATCCTTAGATCTCAATATTGCTTTTATATTTATAGTTAAATTATTTAAT
>CAZGCG010000306.1:0-4541 GCA_964524205.1 uncultured Sphingobacterium sp.
GTAAAACCACTACTCTTGATGTGATTATGGAAGAGGCTAGTTCTCTTGCACTTGAAGAAGTGGTTATTACTGCAACAGTAAGGCAGGAAAGCATTAGTGCATTATATGCGCAGCAAAAGAATAGTATTAGTATTTCCAGTGGTATTACCTCTGAACTGATCAGAAGAACTCCCGATCGTAATACTTCAGAGGTATTGAAGCGTGTGAGTGGTGCAAGTATTCAGGATAATAAATTTGTGATTATCAGAGGGCTTGCCGACAGGTATAATTCATCTATTTTAAATAATGCTGTATTACCTTCATCAGAGCCCGACAGAAAGGCTTTTTCATTTGATATCATTCCTGCAAATTTAATTGACAGGATTGTGGTAAATAAAACAGCTTCTGCTGATCTTCCCGGAGACTTTGCAGGAGGAGTGATTCAGGTAATCACCCGTGATGTTCCTGAAGAGAACTTCCTGAATGCCTCGGTTAGTTTTGGGTACAATAATCAGTCAACTTTTAAAGACTTTACTTCAAATGCCAGAAATAAATATGATTTTCTAGGTTTTGATGATGGCAGTCGTAAACTTCCGGCGGGTTTTCCGGGTTCATTCCAGGCTTATAATCCTTTGTCAAATGCAGACAAGGCAAAATATTCAGCGCAGGTAAAGAATTCTTATGCTGAAGCTAGTCCGATGGCTATTCCTTCTCAAAATCACCAATTAACCTGGGGCAAGAGAAAGGAGCTTAAAAACGGTGCATCTTTTGGTAATGTGGTCTCCCTGAGTTATCGGAATTCTCAAAACGTAGCTATTGCAGAGAGAAAAGATTATGAATTCTCAGGAACTCCATTTTATGAATATTCTGAAAATATTTCAAAATACAGCAGCAATCTTGGTGCACTTGCCAATTTTGCATACATCAAAGGTGGAAATAAGATTGCCTTTAAGAATATGTATAATCGCTCTTTTGAAGATAATTATACTGCAAGAACCGGTTTTACAACTGATAATATTCAGGATGTACGTGTTAATAACTCAGATTTAACCACAAAAAGCCTTTTAAATTCCCAACTGGAAGGAGAACATCAGTTAGGTAAAAAGCAGGTTAAATTAACATGGAATTTGAATTATGCCCGGGTAGAAAGGGATCAGCCAGATCAGCGGTCAATGGATTATCGTCGTTCACTGGGAACCCAGGAGCCATTCCGATTGATCGATAGAAATACCAGAAGGTTATTTTCCAATCTGGAAGAAGATACTTATGGTGCTCAGGCGGCAGTTTCTATTCCTGTGAAATTATTTGAACAACAATCAACAGTTAAAGTTGGAGCATTAAAGCAATATAAGCAGCGTGATTTCAATGCCCGTATCTTCAATTATCAATTCGTAGGGCCTTCTGTTTTCGAAAAATCTTATACCAGCCTTCCAAAGGATGAGATCTTTGCACCTTCAAATATCAACGAGAACGGATTTATTTTAAGTGAATTTACCAATAACACAGATAGTTATGATGCAAATTCAGACCTGAATGCAGGATTTCTGATGATGGATAATAAGTTTGGAGAGAAATTCAGGATTTCTTATGGTGCACGTTTTGAGCAGTTTGCCCAAACTTTAAATGCAATTGATTTTTCAGGACAAGCTATTGCAGCAAAACAGGATAATTTCGATGTACTTCCTTCTGCAAATTTAACATACAGTTTAAATGCAAAATCAAATATCCGCTTATCAGGATCTCAAACTGTTTCAAGGCCTGAATTCAGAGAGCTTGCATTGTTCAACTATTACGACTTTATCAGTCAGACTTCAGTGACCGGAAATCCTAATCTGAAGCGTGCGAAGATCTTTAATGGTGACATCAGGTATGAGTTGTATCCATCTGCAGGTGAAACCTTTACTGTTTCGGCCTTCTATAAAAATTTCAATGATCCAATTGAGCAGCGGGTAAATTCAAATTCTACTCCTGTTGTCAGAGGGATTAATTACCTGAATGCAGATCAGGCAACCTCAGTCGGACTTGAGCTTGATATTCGCAAGAAATTATCATTTCTGGGTGACAAAACATGGTTGAATAATTTGACAGTGTTTGCAAATGCTTCTTATATCGACTCAAAAGTGAAAGGAGTAGGAATCGACCGTCCACTACAGGGTCAATCTCCTTATCTTGTTAATGCCGGTTTACAGTATTTCTCACCTAAAACAGCGCTTACTTTCACTTCAGTTTATAACCGTATCGGTCAGAGAATATTCCTTGTAGGTTATCAGGGGTATCCGGATATATATGAAAATGCGAGAGATGTACTTGACTTCCAGGTTAGTAAAAGAGTTCTTAAATCTCAGGCAGAGATTAAACTTAATATAGGAGATATTCTGAATCAAAGCACTGTGTTTTATCAGAATAATACCGGAGATGCTAAAATGGCTTATGATGGAGCTGGAATTGACAGACTCATCAATTCTTACAAACTTGGATCAAATGTATCACTATCATTTTCATACAACCTCGGACTTGGTAATAAGAAGAAGTAAATTTTGTAAGACAAATTAATATTGACTTAAAACTGAGCTAACATTCAGATCCTATTTTTGTAATAAATAAAAGAAAACAATATGAAATCATTGAAATTTAAGGCTTTAATTCTTGCTGTAGCTGTTTTAGCTGCTTCATGTCAAAAGAGTTCTGATCCGGATCCGGTTGATCCTAATGCTAAGCAAACATTAACTCTCCAAAATGGAGCAGTTATAAGTGGTGTATACAAGAATACAATTCTGAATATCCCTGAAGGTAATTTCACCCTGAAAGGATACGTATATTTTGAAGATGGCAGTGAAATTAACATTGCTGCTGGTGCAACTATAAAAAGTGATGTTTCTGATAAAGGAGCCTTGATTATTGAAAGAGGTGCTAAAATCAATGCAATGGGTACTGCGGCAAAACCAATTGTGTTTACCTCTGGTAAAGCTGTTGGTCAACGTAATCCAGGCGATTGGGGTGGCATCATCATCTTAGGAAAAGCAAAAACTAATCGTTCTACTGAACCAACTATTGAAGGTGGGGTAGGTAAGAACTTTGGTGGTACTGTTGATAATGACAACTCCGGAACTTTGAAATATGTGCGTATTGAATTCGCAGGTATTGCTTCTCAGCCAAACTCTGAGATCAACGGTCTGACTTTAGGTGGTGTAGGTTCTGGTACTACTATCGAGTACGTTCAGGTTGCATATGGTAATGATGATGCATTCGAAATCTTTGGTGGAACGGTAAATGCCAAATATCTAGTTGCATATGCTACTGCTGATGATGATTTTGACTTTGATTTTGGATATTCAGGAAGAATTCAGTTTGGAGTTGCTTTGAGAGATCCTTCTGTAGTTGACCCTGGAGATGCTGGTAATGGTATCGAATGTGATAATGACGGAACAGGTACCAATGCAACACCAGCAACCCGTCCGGTACTTTCTAACTTCACTTTTGTAGGTCCGAATGTTGATAATACAGCATCGAAGAATCATAATTATGCAAATCGTTTCAGAAGAGCTACTAATTTTGTCTTGAATAACTCAGTGTTAATTGGCTGGATGAAAGGTGGTTTATCTTTGGAGTCTGATGCAACCTACAATAGCCTGGTTGGTACTACTACGACTTCTGAATTCAAGAATAATTTGCTTCACGCAAACGCTTCAACTTACAGAATCGGATCAGTAGCGGTTGCTGGTGCAACTGATGCAGCTGTGAAAGCTAAAGCTGAAGGTAGCGCAACTATAACTCTTGCGGCAGCAGCAGATGCTAAACTTACAGATCCTTTTAACTTAACATCACCTAACTTGCTTCCTGCTTCAGGTTCACCTGCATTAACAGGAGCTGCATTCGCCGGTGATCTTACAAATACATTCTTTACCAGTACTACATATCGTGGTGCATTTAGTACTACAAACTGGATGGCAGGATGGACAAATTTTAACTTTACAAAAGGCGCTAACGGATATTAATATTCTTTAGCCTGAAATAATAAAAAATACCTGCCTATGGCGGGTATTTTTTATTTAGAGAATTTCTGTTTGATTATTTACCTTCTGAAGGATTATACTGATAAACAACCTCGTAGTTCAGACCTTCCAGATCTGATGCAATTTGTCCGATCCTTAAATCCCTGTTCTGCGGAGTAGGCTCGCAAACTGAATATTTTTGGCCTTTATAGATAATTGATCTCCCCTGGGCTTTGTCGAACTGCACCGCCATGCTTATGTGTGTAGGATATAGCAATGCAATCATTGGTAGGTTATATATTTCCTTAACCAGGTAGAAGAACAGGGCTGCACGATCATCACAATCGCTATATTTTGAAAACAAGGTTTGTTCAGGTGAAAGGCGTTTCTCTTTTCCAAAATTGTTCTCATCCGTCTGATATAAAAATGCATACCTTGTAAAGCGCATCAGATAATCAACCCCTTTTTTCTGATTCATACCTTCAATATTTTTCTTCAATATCGGAATCAGGGAGTGGTAGGTTTCATGGCTTAATGGGATATTGAAATAAGACTCAAAATCAACTCCGG
>CAZGCG010000307.1:0-4533 GCA_964524205.1 uncultured Sphingobacterium sp.
AGAGTCTATATAGATCACACTTCCCCGTATGATATCCCTTTCGATTACTGGTTGAAGAGTCATCTTTTCTTCTACACCTGATACAGGAATTCCAATTTCCTGCAATTTACCACCTTTTGCCAGGTGACTTGCCGCCTTTGGAAAAATATCTGAAAGCGGAAAATGCAGGTATTTAAGGTCCTGCAGGATATTTAGCTCCACAATTTCTGAAGGCTCTTCTTCGAACAGTAATGAAAAAATACCATTATCAGAACCTACAAAATAATGATCCCTGTATTTTAAAGCGAGATATTTTGTCTTTTCGTTAAATACCGAATCTATACCAATCAGATGTACTGTTCCCTTTGGAAAATAGTGAAATGAATTCTTTAATATGAAGGCAGCCTGAGGAATATTGAAGGCTGAAATGTCATGACTGATATCCACAATATTGGCTGTTGCAAACTGGCTAAGTATACTTCCTTTAAGAGCAGCCTGATAAAAATCTTTATACCCTAAATCGGTAGTTAAAGTAATTATTGCCATTTAAAATGTGAATATTTATTGTTATTCTTGCGATAGATTATAACGGTACAAATATTGAATTTTAATCTCAAATAATCACCCTCTGTACTAAAAATAAGCACAACTTGAACGAACTGAATCTGAGCATCGAAAATGTTGACCCTGTAGTTATATGGGGAGCAAATAATGAGTATTTTGAAATATTCAAAAAGCATTTCCCCAAAATAAAGATTGTAGCAAGAGGTAATGAGGTCAAAGTACTTGGTGACGACAAAGAGTTGAATCTTTTTTCACAGAAATTTCAGGATATAATTAATCATGTTGATAAATTCCAGACCCTGACGATAAGTAATCTTGAACAGCTTTTAGGAACCAGTATTCAGGTCATTTCAGATTCAGAAAATTCGACATCAAAAAGTGGTGCAGGAGCTGAGGCTATTGTATTTGGGCCAAATGGCATTGTGGTTAAAGCCAGAACTGCCAATCAGCGTAAAATGGTTGACAGTATCAGTAAAAATGATATCATTTTTGCAATCGGACCAGCAGGAACTGGCAAGACCTATACAGCAGTTGCCTTGGCGGTTAGAGCCTTGAAAAACAAAGAGATAAAGCGAATTATATTAACAAGACCTGCAGTTGAAGCAGGAGAGAACCTTGGTTTTTTACCGGGAGATCTGAAGGAAAAAATTGATCCATATCTGCGTCCGCTTTATGATGCACTTGATGATATGATTCCTGCTGATAAACTAAAAGTTTTTCTCGAAAACAGGACTATTGAGATCGCCCCGCTCGCCTTTATGCGTGGTAGAACACTGGATAATTGCTTTGTGATTCTGGATGAAGCCCAAAATGCTACTGATCTTCAATTAAAAATGTTCCTGACCCGTATGGGCCCAACTGCAAAATTCATAGTAACAGGTGACGTAACTCAGATTGATTTGCCCAGAAAGCAGCAATCAGGTTTAAACACTGCATTGAGAATTCTCGGAGAGATAAAGGGTATAGAAATTATCTATCTTAACGGGGATGATGTGGTAAGGCATAAACTCGTTAAAAACATTCTGAGAGCCTACGGGGATATCCAGTAATAAATTTTAGTGGATTAGTTCCATTTTTCAGATTTTTACAATCAAAATCAAACAAGCTAAAAAATGAGTGCTATCAAAGAAACACACTTTAATTTGCCTAAGCAAAGCAAATTTTATAAAGGTAAAGTCCGTGATGTTTATACAATTGAAGATAAGTTCCTGGTAATGGTGGTTACCGACAGGATTTCAGCATTCGATGTGGTGCTACCAGAACCTATTCCTTTCAAAGGGCAGGTTCTGAATCAAATTGCAGCTAAATTCCTGGCTGCAACTCAGGACATTGTTCCCAACTGGGTTCTGGATGTACCTGATCCCAATGTTACAATTGGCAAAATATGCGACCCTTTTAAAGTAGAAATGGTGATTAGAGGCTATCTTGCCGGGCATGCATGGCGTGAATACCAATCAGGCCAACGTTCTGTTTGTGGGGTAAGCCTTCCTGAAGGACTTAAAGAAAATGATAAATTACCGGCACCAATTATTACACCCACTACCAAAGCTTCTGTAGGACATGATGAGGATATTTCTAGAGAGGAAATTCTGATTAGAAATATTGTATCAGAGGAGGATTATATTCAACTGGAAAAATATACCCGTGCATTGTTCCAGAGAGGAACCGAAATGGCTGCAGATCAGGGATTAATACTCGTAGATACCAAGTACGAATTCGGAAAGGCAGATGGCAAAATTCATCTTATTGATGAAATCCATACTCCCGATTCTTCCCGTTATTTTTATCAGGAAGGTTACGAAGAACGTCAAAAAAACAATGAACAGCAAAAACAGTTATCAAAGGAATTTGTTCGTAAATGGTTAATTGATAATGGCTTTCAGGGCAAAGAAGATCAATTAATCCCAGAAATGACAACTGAATTTGTTAAATCTATCTCGGATAGATACATCGAACTATACGAACAAATTACAGGTGATCAGTTCGTTAAACACGATCATTCAAATGCGCTTAAAAGGGTTGAGAATAACATAATTGAAGCTATTAAAAGGTTAACTTAATTATTTTATTGTAAATAGCTATTGTTTAATTAACTTTAAGACTATGAAATTCACTGTAGATAAACACGAAAAATACGTTTTAATCAAGCTGAATGAGAATAAATTAAACAGTTTAATTTCGCCTCAGCTTAAATCTGAGCTTATTCTCAGTAACACTGAAGGTCAGCGAAATATCATTCTGGATCTTTCAAATGTAAAATACTCTGATTCTTCAGGTTTGAGTAGTTTGCTGGTTGGACATAGAATTTGTAAAAACTCAGAAGGTATTTTTATTCTGACAGGTATCAATGAAAATATTTCCAGATTAATTGCTATATCGCAGCTTGAGAATATTCTGAATATTGTTGGATCTGTTGATGAAGGTATTGATCTTATTTTTATGGAGGAGATCGAAAAAGAATTAAAAAGGAACTGAAAGAATAAGTCCAATAAAACTGCTCATGAAATTTGAAGTCACTATTTTGGGCAGCAGTTCTTCCACTCCGATATTCAATCGAAACCCATCAGCTCAGTTATTAAATGTTAATGAGAAATATATTCTCATCGATTGCGGAGAAGCCACACAAAATCAATTACTGAACTTTGGTCTCAAGGCAAACCGGATCGACCAGATTTTCATCAGCCATTTACATGGTGATCATTACCTCGGCCTGGTAGGCCTTTTATCGTCTCTGCATTTAAACGGGCGTACCAAGCCTATGGATATTTTTGGACCTGCAGAATTAAAGGAAATAATTGATCTTCAATTCAAACATTCTCAGACGACCCTCAGATATCCCATAAACTTCAGGCCAACCGCCGATAACAAAAGATACAGAATATTTGAAAGTTATGATGTTGTAGTAGACAGTTTTCCTTTAGATCATAGAATACCATGTACCGGATTTTTATTTGCTGAGAAGCAAAGACTGAGAAAAATGATCAAATCAAAGATCGATGATTTGTCAATACCCTCAGAAATGATACCTCTGATTAAAAAAGGACAGAGTTTTACTTACAAGAAGGGTAAAGTACATTCCGCAGAAGAACTAACTACAGCAGCTGATCAGCCTAAAACCTATGCTTATTGCTCTGATACAATTTGCAGCTGGAAATATTTGGATTATATTTCCAATGTGGATATGTTATATCACGAAGCAACTTTTATGAATGATATGCTCGAGAGGGCAGAGGAAACATTTCATACAACGGCACTTCAGGCCGGTGAAGTTGCGTTAAAAGCAAATGTAAAAAAACTTCTTGTTGGTCATTTTTCAGCACGTTATCGCGAACTTGAACCTCTACTGGAAGAAGCAAAAAGTATATTTCCTGAAACTTTACTCGCAGTTGAAGGACAAACTTTTCAGATCTAATTCTTAATTAATCTTTCTTCCCGCCGAAAACCGAGAAACTTACATAGCGCTTTGGATTCGCTTTCAGGTCGATCATTAATTTATCCAGATTTGCGGCAGCATTGTTCAGATTATTATACATACGCTCATCATTAATTAGCTGACCTAATGTACCGTTCCCTGAGTTTACTTTATTTATAACAGTTTGAAGATCAGCAACTGCTTTATTGGCTTCAGTGATAGTTTGAGCGAAATTTGCCTTGGCAACATCATCAGACATTTTCTCAAAATTAGTTACAATTTTAGTGATGCTTGCATTGTTATTCTTAAAATTCGATGAAATGGACTCAAGATTGCTCATAATGCCGGAAATTTTTGAGCTCTGATTAGTTACAAGACCATCTACCGTACGTGTCGTTTTCTCTAATGTTTCCAGTGTCCTTGCGATACTTGCAAAACTTCTATCAAAATTTCTTTGAAATTCAGGATTTAAGGTACTATTTACAGAGGTTAATACCGAATCCATTCTGGCAATAATCTGTTCCGCTTTCTTCTGTACAGGTTCAACCTGATCCATTAGATCCTTTTTAACATTGGCG
>CAZGCG010000308.1:0-4485 GCA_964524205.1 uncultured Sphingobacterium sp.
TGCTGGTACTATCCATGGGATTAGTATTTGCTCAGCCCTCCAGTCGTTTTGTAGTCAAGTTGAGCGATGGTACCTCTCACGACCTGAACCGGGCAGCAGCTTTTATCCGCGAAGACCGTTCTCTGGCAATTTTTGCCAATTCTCAAGCCAGTCCTTCCCTGAACTTCCAGATCAGAATAAAACCCACTTCTGATGAGTTTAAGAGTTTTACCAAAGGGAAATACTTGTTTAATTCAAGCAACCGGCTTCTTGATTATGTGCCGGGCGGACCATCAACCAATTACGAGGTAGAGGCTTATTACTCCCAGAATAATAAAGAGAGTATCGCTCAGGAATGGGTTTCAGCATATAACCCGGAGTTCGGATTTGTAGAGATCGAATCCATTACTGCCGACCGTGTAAAGGGCAAGTTTTACTGCGAAATAGTGCAAAGATTGCCTGTGAAAGGTGCAAAAAAAATCATGGAAGGTACGTTTGACGTCGCCATAATGAAGGCAGGTGCTACTTCTCAGATCAGCAGCCCCTCTCCTGGTCCCGACAATTCTTCAATGGCAACTCAGCCGGCGGGAAGCCCTTCAGGATTCTCTGAA
The DNA here is from genome assembly GCA_964524205.1 of uncultured Sphingobacterium sp. Lineage (GTDB taxonomy): Bacteria > Bacteroidota > Bacteroidia > Sphingobacteriales > Sphingobacteriaceae > Daejeonella. The sequence goes on from CAZGCG010000308.1 coordinate 591, forward strand.
AGTCAACCGGTATTAGGCCTGTACGATCTCCAGTTTGCTGTTTCTGCCATCACTTCCGGCGATATGGGCATTGATGTAGACTTAGGCGCCACCCTGGTCAATTTATCGTACGGCAAAAATAATGACGCTTCTGCCAGCATAGAGCTTCATTATGATTATTCCACACAGAAATTCGACGCATCGCAGGGCAATATGGACTTCCAGCGAAATCATGTATATGCCCGCTTAAGACCTTTTACTTCAAGTCCGAATGGTGAAACTTCCGGTGAAAATATAATGGCTCTTTTTATCGGAGGCATATATGCTGATCTGGGATATACAAAGGGTTATTATTTTAATAAAGACAATAACGGTGACCGGCTGGCGCCGGATTACAAGGCCGACGGCTTGTTCTGGGGGATTGGATGGAACCTGATCTGGCGGGGCGAAAACCGTTGGGGCGCCAATGTGGGTTTGGGTTCTAAACGCTATTCAGTTACTCTTCCCAACGGTACCGAGGGAAAATATAGAACCCGTCTGATTACGCTCGGAGTAGTTCGTAACCTGCTTTGGAAAAACTAAACCGATGGCTTTGGGCTATTGCTATAGCCGTGCTTTCTGCACTTTTGGTTGTTTATGCATACGACATTGAACAGGGTACTCCGATCGGCCTTTCAAGTACACAGGCTGGAAGGCAGGAAATGCTGATATCGATTGCCGGGGCATTGGGATTCAGGGGGAGTATTGCCCTGGCTTTATTGGCTAGTGGAGCTGGACTATATTATGCTATCGGGCAGCACTTCAGGAAATAGGCAGAAGTTTTAAAATGAGAAAGCCGGGGAAATAGTCCATCAATAAGTCTTCAATAACAGCATGAGAATAATCGGCATCATACTTATCATTATCGGTATTATTTCCGGCCTCTTCGGTGTACGGTCATACTTGCGTGATGATGCTTATGCAAAAGCGAGTGTGGTAGTAGAATCGACCGTTAAGTGGGCTAAAGTGGAGCCCAATTCATCAGGAAAAACGAATGCTAGCATCAGTCTCATGTTGCTTTATATGCGGGACGGCGTTCCGGACAGCCTCGAAGAAACTTACCCGCAGTTCTTTTCTAAAGAAGAACCATTGCCTACTGTAGAAGAATTGAAAGCGAGAAAACCGTATATACGCTACGTGCCAAAAGAAAAGAGGAGTAAAAATATTCCGGATTGGGTGATGGTGAGCAACAAAGACAAACATCACGGTGTATATGGCCAGACGGGATTTAGTTGGATGTTCACCTTTTTAATACCGGGAATTTTCTTAATTATTTACAGCAATGTAAAAAAGAAGAACAGGCAAGATTTCTGATTACAAAGAACGAAGAAACAACATATTCATATGAATGAAGTTCTCAAAATAGGTTACTGGTTCTTCTCAATAACATTCCACCGTTGTAATAAATATAGAAAGGGATATGCTGGCCTTGTACTTTTGCTGGCATTGTTATCTAACAACCCCCGTGCTTTAGCGCAAGCTTACCCTGCATCGTATACTCCTGTCGAGTTACTTACTCAGTTACTAGATGGCGAACTCCGAGCAAACTCAAATTCGGTAAAATGGTCCGCCACTCCGGGTGATATGCATGAATTTAATGGGCAGCTTGTGAAGAACAGCGTTTTGTATTCTTTTGTTGATACGACTATGGTTATTGATCGGGGTAATGAGAAAGTATTTTATACCATTTTCCGCACGGCACCTATGATTACAAATGAAGAGGGTGAATTTGTGAACGCCAACAATTGCCATGTATGTGGGGTAAACCTTGGGTATTTTTCATATACCATAGAAAACGACAGTATTTACGTAAATAAATTCAAACGAAACTTTGCCACGCACGGCTCCTTTGGCGAAAAGTCTTATACACTTTCCATGATCAATCTGGGTGATGGCTACGAGCTAGTAAAGGTGGATGACCCCTATGAAGGAATGGGCATAAGCTCGGTGGCCACCAAGTTTTATCAGGATGGCGAGCTTTTATTGAGTATGATATCAGAAGAAAATAATAGAGGTAACAGGGAAAAGGATCAAAAAGCTTACTACCAGTTTAAAACGGACTTTAATTACAACAATAAGGAGCACATCATCATTGTAAAACAAACGGGGTACAGAATTGATGAAGATTCGGCTAAGAGACAACTCATAAATAAAACAAGAAAGCTGGTTTTCGATAGTTATACCCTGCAATTTTAGGTTTCTAAATTTCCTCCTATTGACTGCTAAAAAGAAATGAAGCCTGTTTTTAGATTTCTAATTTACACTGCTGATTGGATTATCCGTAGTTACGTGGAAAATCCGAAATGTTCCTTAACTCAAATCCAAAATGGGCTGAACAGCCCATTTATAAGGGCATAATTTTATCGGAATTTTATACCCGAAATAATAGTAATTAAGTTTTTAAAATGATGCAAATCTCAAAGGTTACAAATGGGTTTAAACTTCTAAAATTATTGCTTATAGTCTATTTTCTGATTTTGCAAACCCCTGTATGGAGTCAGAATATACGGATTAATTTGTCCGCCCCGCCCGGTCTGATTTCCATGGTGGGTAATGACAGATACCTTCTCACAGACGATGAAGAGTATTTTCTACTTGAGCGCAGGCATAATCCAAGCCTGCTTTATGAAATAAAAACCGGAAAGCTGAAGGCAACCGGTGCAGAGGCCTATAAGATTTATACTGAACACACCAAAGCCTATCCAAATCCTAATTATAACTTCAAAGAAAACGAGCGTGAATTTACCATGTTCGAAGATCAGAAGAAGCTGTATTCAATTAAGATCGACCGCGACAAAAATGAAGTAAGAGCACTCGATTATACCGGTATCGCACTTGAATACCATAAACAAAAACAGAAACTATTCTTTGTACATCCGGATGGTAAGAAAGTTGAACTGGCATCTAAGTACAGTAATTTGGACAAAAAAGATCCCAAAAGAGACCTGCACCATCGTTCAGCTTACTCCAATCTTGAAATAGGTTATTACTTCATGACAAAAGATAAGCAATATGTATTTGACAAAGATGGACGCATTATTAACTTATTGACCGGAGAGGCCATGAAAGTGTTTCATGATGCCGGTTCTGCGAACGGGAGTGTTTATGGAAGTTACGATCCTGAGACTAGTATTTTAAAAATAAATCAGGGAGGAGATGTGAAGGCTTATCATCTACGAACCAGTCATGAATTAGGCACCGTAGACTACGACTACTACCTGAATGGAAAATTCACTTGGGCGGTTAGTATTCCGATGCTCCGATCGAACAGTCAGTTGTGCGTAATCGGACTGGGATTTTCGGAAGCAGCAGTTTGCCTGATTTCGGATAATAAACCGGTTCATTACTTTATCAATCCAAATGCCGAGTCGGAGAAAAAAGATTATGCTCTGTGGCGACAAAAAAGGAATGAGGAAAATCAGGAACGCCTTCGCCTGGAAGAAGTCCAACGTCAATGGTACAGAGATCATCCTATTAAAGGGGTCTCCCTGGTAACCTGCAAAGATTGTAATGGTACAGGCATGTTAGGCCGCACGGCAGAGACTAAAGCCAATCAAGTAAACGTGTACGAAAAGCGCGATGGCAATTATTATTTCAAGGGCACTTCCCACGATACCTGGCCAATCATATGTGGAAAATGCTTTGGCCGTGGTTCTTTAAAACAATAATTTCTTAAAAACTCACATGAAAATAAAATACTTTCTCTCAATATGCCTGCTCTCTGTTGCATCATTATTCTCTGCCTGCAAAAAGGAAAAGGATGGTGATGTTCCAACTCCCTCACCAACAAGCCCTGCAGAACTTACGGTACTAAAAAGTAACCAATGGCAAGTACTCGCTAAACAAAGTCTGCAGGAACTGGAGAGCGTACACGGTG
>CAZGCG010000309.1:0-4463 GCA_964524205.1 uncultured Sphingobacterium sp.
AAATCAGGCAAATTATTCTGATTGAAAGTTTAGCCAAAAAGCCCCGGTGTTGATTTTTCATTATGGTATTTGAAATTTATCTGGATATGAAGATATAAATTCCCACTCTTCTGAAGGTAGTGTTGGTAATTTAATAAAGGAGTGTGTTTGAACGCTGCGCTATAAAAATGGTCAAAATCACATTTTCTATTGTACGATTCTGCATTTCGATTCCAGGAAGGCTGGAATCTCCTGTTCCCAACCAAACTCTGTCATTCCCGCGAAAGCGGGAACCTCCTGCATCCCGAACACACTTGTCAATCGATAGATATCGGTTGACAAGGTTGGTTTGGGTCATGTGATTCAATCCAAATGATTGCAATCACAACTGGATTTTTTTTAATGACCGCCCGGGGCGGTCAAATGTTTATAGAATTATGCTAATACGGGAATCCCGCCCGCCCTAGGCGGGCGTATGTATTGGAAATTCTCACATTCGACCACCCAAGGCGGTCGAAACCGATGTTCTATTACGTTTCTATAAACATGCGACCACCTTCGGGGTCGGTTGGACGCATAATTATAAGAGTAATATGTAGGTACTCATTATGAAAATGGAGGAAACATGGGAGGTTCCCGCCTTCGCGGGAATGACAATCGTATTGGGGGAGTGAAGGAGATTCCAGCCTCCGCTGGAATCGGTTCAGGTTAAGGCGCCTCCACGGCATGTATTTTATTAAAAACAAGAACTATTCATAAAGATCATTCACATCAGCATTAGCCAATTCAATCAGAAAATGGGATATTTTCAAAGTCACGGCCTTAAAGTATTTTTCTCCTTTCTCTTTAGTTGCAAATTCGGGATTTCCTACCCCTGTATCTTTGGTAATTTTCGACCACTTTCTTTCTGCCCAGGCCCAGCCTTCCGAAAACTCTTTGATCTTATATTTCTTTTCTTTCCCGTCTCCGGCGGTATCTAAAGGAAGCATTAAATCCGGAGCCAGGTGTTGAATCAGGCTTGTTTCCATTTCGTCGGCATGGTCACCATCATGTTCAAAGAATTGCATTTTGTCTACAGACTGAAACCAGTTACAGGTGCTGAGAAACATCTTTGGGTATTTTAAACCCAGCTCCCTGACCATCATTCTAAAATCATTCCCCCCATGACCATTCAAAATCAACAGCTTAAAAATATTCGATCGTTGAAGCACTTCTATAATGTCGCATAAAATTGCCAGCTGGGTACTCGGATAAATATTCAGATCCAATTTTATGTCCGCCTGACCGGTATTAACCCCAAAAGGGACGGTAGGTAAAACAATGATCTTCGCACCGCTTTCCCAGGCAATCCTGGCAGATTCAGCAGCGATATGGTCGGCTTCAATAACATCCGTTGAATAAGGTAAATGATAATTATGCGCTTCCGTAGCACCCCAGGGAAGGATTGCCAGGTCATAATCTGAATCTTTTACAGATTTCCAGTTGGTTTCTGCTAAAATGTAGGGTCTGATCATTTTGTATGGGTTTTTTATGCTGTGTGTTCGTTATGTTGTCTGATGCAATTTAACTCTTCCTTCTTTTGGCTCTCTTCCGCTTCAATGTCATAATCATCCTGTAGGCCCAGCCAGAATTTTGCGCTATTTCCGAAATACCTTGAAAGACGAACCGCGGTATCTGCAGTAATGCGTCTCTTTCCTTTGATTATCTCGGAAATCCTTGTTTGTGGAATGCCAATATCTTTAGAAAGCCTGTAAGCACTGATTGATAATGGTATCAGAAATTCTTCAAGCAGTATCTCACCCGGATGAATGTTTTTTAGCTTTTCCATTTTCTTATTTTAATGATAATCGATTAATTCTACTTGCTCGGCGTTTCCGTTCTTCCATTGAAAGATAATCCTCCACTGGTCATTTATTCTGATGGAGTAAAAGGATTTAAAGTTTCCTTTTAATTTTTCCAATCTGTTTGAAGGAGGAATCATCAGGTCTGACACATTTTGGGAGTTGTTAAGCATCCTTAGTTTTCTTCGGGCAATTTCCTGGATTTCAACAGGAAACCCTCTAATTCGATCGCCTTCCCATATTTTGCGCGTTTCTTTATTGCCATATGAATTAATCATATACTAATGTTTCCCGTTACTAACGTCAAAGATAAGTATTTGATTTATAAATTCAAAAAGCGATAGAATATATATGGGTGTGTTATCCGCAATTTGTAGAAATAAACAGCCTGTAAAGGCGTAAAAGCGATTTAGTGGGTAGACGAGTGAAGACTCTTACTCATTTAATAATCCGTAGAGACGCTGCGCTTAACTCTATGGACAGTGGAGAAACAACACCCAAGGGAATCTGTTTGTCAGAGTCCTTGCAATATATAACGTATCCGTCTAGTTCGTTTTTCATTGTGTTGTTGTGTTGTCACTTAGCATTGCCACTAACTTTTATATAAGGATGATAAAACTACCACAAGCCCGCCAAATCCGCCTGTATTGAGGCTATTCCGTTCTCCCATATTAATAATCCTTATCACCAGGTTTACCCTAATCTAAAAAATAAATTAATCATTGATTGATTTTATTTTCGCATTAAGCAACTCAAAGATACTTCTAACAGAAAAGCCAAAAAATTAGCGCCCCCCATTTCAAAGCAAGAATCAATTTTTTCAACCACCCAATAATTTTATCAGTATTTTAGTAAACCTAACCATACCAATCTTATGAACTCAAAAATTAAATTCCTCGCATTTTCTGCTTTGATCTGCCTTGCAGCCTGCAATCAGAGTAAGCCAAAAATTTCGGATGAAGACGGACTTGCTGCATTCAATGCCGATAGTTTAAAACTGCATGTTGCAGAGCTTTCTCATGATTCTCTTCAGGGTCGTAAACCATTTACCGAAGGAGAAACAAAAACCATTGCCTACCTGCAAAAACAGTTCAAAGCGGCAGGTTTGGAGCCTGGGAATGGGGATAGCTATATTCAGGAAGTCCCGATGGTTAATATTCAGACTACAGCGGCTGCGGATATGCAGGTGACAACTTCAAAAGGAAGCTTTAAGCTCAAAGGCTTTGATGATTATGTGATCTGGACTGATAAGATCACCGATAAAGTCAGCTTCGAGAATGATGAGGTGGTATTTGCGGGTTACGGTGTGGTTGCACCGGAGTATAACTGGGATGATTATGCCGGTCTGGATGTAAAAGGCAAGATCGTCATGGTGATGGTAAATGATCCGGGATTTGCTGCCGGAGATTCCAGCTTATTCAAAGGCAAGACCATGACTTATTACGGTCGCTGGACTTATAAGTTTGAAGAAGCTGCTCGTCAGGGTGCAAAAGGTTGTCTGATTGTGCATACCACTGAAGGCGCAAGTTACCCCTTCACTGTCGTTCAGAATAACTGGAACGCATCCAAACTGAGGCTCGATGACCGCGGAAAAAGCAATAATTATACGGATATAAACGGATGGCTTTCGCTGCCAGCTGCAAAGAAATTGGTTGCTGCTGCGGGACAAGATTCGACTAATTTCTTCGCACAGGCCGACAAAAAAGGATTTAAACCTCTGGCTTTGGATCTGAAACTAAGTACCAGCGTTGCCGTTAAGACCATATTCAACAAATCACAAAATGTTATCGGCAAAATAACAGGGACCAAACGCCCTGATGAAGTGATTATCTACACTTCACACTGGGATCACCTCGGAATTGGCAAACCTGATGAGACTGCCGATTCAATCTATAATGGTGCCTTTGATAATGCCAGCGGCACCGCGGGACTGATCGAACTGGCATGTGCATTTAAAAGCATGAAAGTTCAGCCGGAACGTACCATTATTTTACTTGCAGTAACTGCCGAAGAACAGGGACTTTGGGGATCGGCATATTATGCTCAGAATCCAATATATCCAACATCAAAAACAGTCGCGAATATTAATATTGACGGTTTAAATCCTTTTGAGAAAACAAAAGACATCATTATTGTTGGTGAAGGACAATCAGAACTGGAAGAATATCTGAAAGAAGCTGCTGAAAAAGCAGGACGGGTAATCGCATTTGAAAATCACCCCGAAGCAGGATATTACTATCGTTCTGATCATTTTAATTTTGCTAAAGTTGGAGTACCTGCACTCTACACTTCAAATGGCATAGAGGTTATTGGCAAAGAAGCCGGCTATGGCGAAAAAAGAGAAAAAGAATACACTGAGAAGCATTACCATCGTCCTTCAGATGAATTTGATTCTACAACATGGACCTTTGAAGGCGGTTTGGATGATTTGAAGTTGTTTTTTCAGGTCGGTAAACGATTAGCTTTCGAAGAAAAGATGCCTCAGTGGAAAAATGGTTCAGAGTTTAAAGCGATACGGGAGAAGAAATAATAAGACCAAAGATTGCCGGCTATGTGTTAGGTGCATATCAGTATTTATTGAGTCAGATTCCGGCCAAAGAGCCGGAATCTCCTTTTTACCCCCCAATGCGTTGTCATGGCAGG
>CAZGCG010000310.1:0-4460 GCA_964524205.1 uncultured Sphingobacterium sp.
ATTTTTCTTGTATTTCTAAAAATATGTTCTACTTTTGATATATATAATGAGTACTAATTATACTCAATATTATGCTCGAAAGTCTGATAACATCTAAAACGAGAATTAAGTTATTGCTTAAATTCTTTTTAAACATCAATAATCAGGGATATCTAAGGAGCCTTGAGGCTGAGTTTAATGAGAGTACCAATGGTATCCGGCAGGAACTTAATCGTTTTGAGCAGGCAGGCTTATTACTGGCAGAATCAGATGGCAATAAGAAACTTTATCGGGCAAATACCCTCCATCCCTTGTTCAAGGATCTGAACAGCATTATCAGAAAATTTATTGGTGTAGAAGAAGTAATCGAACAGGTAATTGACCGTTTAGGAAATGTGCAGCGTGTTTACCTTGAAGGAATGATTGCCCGTGGCCTTGATTCGGATATTATTGATCTGATGATCATCGGTGACAATATTGACCGTAATTATCTTAGTAATCTGGTCGAAAAAGCTGAGCCCCTGATTGGCAGGAAAATACGCTATTTGGTTTTTGAAGAGGCAGACGCGGAGGTTTATGTGCAGAAGCACAATAAGGAGATGGTTTTAATATTTGATCATTTAACATGAACTGGTACGTACTATATACCAAATCACGTTATGAAAAGACCGTTACAGATAAATTGACTCTCTTGGGTATAGAAGTGTATTGTCCGCTTTTAAAAAGGAAGAAACTTTGGAGCGACCGATGGAAATGGGTAGAGGAGCCTTTGTTCAGATCTTATTGCTTTGTCAGGCTTGATGATAAAGATAGAGATAAGGTTTTTTCAGTGATTGGGGTAGTACGTTACGTTTATCACTGCGGAAAACCGGCAACAATCAGGGAAAAGGAGATGAATCTCCTGAAAAGCTGGCTGATGCAATATGATCATGATAGTATTGAGTCTAGTAATTTAAATGTGAACGACAGGATCAGGATCCGCTCCGGAGCGTTGATGGATAAAGAAGCTGAAGTATTGGAGAGTAAAGGTAATTATGCGCTTTTACTGTTAGAGGAACTTGGTCTGCAGGTTAAGGTTGATTTAAGAAAGAATATCGTAGAGAAGATTCAGGCTTACTAAAGGTTTAACTGATTATATATTTTATATGGAGGTCATATTGTAAAATGTGACTGAAGGGGCGGAGCCATACCTTGGGTGATTTGATGATTTGGTAATTTGGAGATTTGAAAATGAGAAAAATCGGGTTTAATTGTCTGGATTGTGGCCCAATAGGACCTGGTAATATCTGGATGTGTTTAGAGGATTTGATAATTTGAAGATGAAGGAAATCAGTCTAATTTATCTAAATTGTGGCTGCTAGGTCAGCGCATTTACCAGTACAATGTTATTCTGATTTTAATTAAATGTCTTTATAATTATGAACGAAGCTAAATTATCAGTAGAATCAATATTTTCTAGTTTAGTACCTGGTATCTCAATAACCAATACTCAATACTTAATACTATTTCTATGAAGACAGCGCTAATTACAGGCATTACTGGACAAGATGGAGCTTATTTGACAGAATTCCTGTTAAATAAAGGATATTTTGTTCATGGGATTAAAAGAAGAAGTTCCATGTTCAATACCGATAGGATTGATCACTTGTATCAGGATTCTCATGAGGCCAATCTTAGATTAAAATTGCATTATGGCGATTTAACCGACTCGACCAATCTCATTCGTATTATCCAGGAAACACAGCCAGATGAGATTTATAATCTCGCTGCAATGAGTCATGTGCAGGTAAGTTTTGAAACTCCTGAATATACAGCTAATGCCGATGGTTTAGGCACTCTTCGAATTCTTGAGGCAATTCGTATTCTCGGAATGGAAAAAAGAACAAGAATTTATCAGGCCTCAACATCTGAATTGTATGGTCTTGTTCAGGAAGTGCCTCAAAGCGAGAAAACCCCATTTTATCCGCGTTCTCCATATGCTGTAGCAAAAATGTATGCCTACTGGATTACGGTTAATTATCGCGAAGCTTATGATTTATTCGCCTGCAATGGTATTTTGTTTAATCATGAAAGTCCGGTAAGAGGTGAAACCTTTGTTACACGGAAAATTACCAGAGCTGCTTCTAAGATTGCTCTTGGTCTTCAGAATTGTTTATATCTAGGCAATTTATCTGCTCAACGTGATTGGGGGCATGCCAAAGATTATGTGGAGGCCATGTGGCTAATTCTGCAACAAGAAAAACCCGAGGATTTTGTTATTGCCACCGGAATAACTACCACAGTTCGTGATTTTGTGAAAATGAGTTTCGCTGAATTAGGAATTGAGGTTGAGTTTAGTGGAAAGGATGAAAATGAGAGAGGTGTAATCATTGATATTCATGAGGATAAAGTGGAAAGCTTAAAGCTTAAAGCGGAAAGCTTAAAGCCGGGGACTACGGTTGTAAAAGTGGACCCCAAGTATTTCAGGCCGACAGAGGTAGATTTATTGATTGGTGATCCAACAAAATCAAATACCAAACTAGGCTGGAAACCGAAATATGATCTTTCTTCACTTGTCAAAGAAATGGTATTGTCTGATCTTCTTCTAATGAAGAAGGATGAGTATTTGAAGGAGGGGGGGTTTAATACACTTAATTATTTTGAATAAATAGTATTGAATGGGATAGCTTTTTCAATTAAGAATTACAAAATTACAATCGAAAAATATTAGAGATTCCTTATATGTTGTTTTATTCTTAAATAGAAATTTTGTTATTGTTGTTTTCCCCAGATATTTTTACTCTATTCCTGAGTCTAAACCTAAAAACCTATATAAAATTACCTGATACCAGATACTCTTTAATAAAGAAGATTAATTAGCTTTGCGCAAATGCGTTTTATGAAGATAAAAAAACTTTTCAGCCTTTTGGCTTTTCTGATTCTAGTAAGTATCTCTCTACCAGTTATGGCTCAGGTTAATCCCCAAAATCTGAACAATATCCGGGTAGATGAATTGAGCGACAATCAGGTCAGGTCATTTATGCGTCAGGCGGAAGCAAGTGGAATGGGTGATGCTCAGCTTGAACAAATGGCGCAGGCTCGTGGGATGCGTCCTGAAGAGATTAAAAAACTAAGGGACCGTGTTGATAAATTAAAAAAAGACGATAAAAAGCAGTCTTCTGAACAGGATCCTAATAAGATAAAGACTAAAAAGGAATCCGGGGACAGGGAAATGAATTTTGAGCAGGATAGTACAGAGGTTCAAAAAGATCCGGAAACAGAAGCAGAGAAGGCATTCAAGGAACTCCGCTCAAAAATATTCGGGGCAGATTTGTTCAAAAATTCTAAATTAACATTTGAGCCTAATCTGAGTATTGCTACTCCCAAGAATTATGTAGTCGGTCCCAATGATGAATTGCTTATTGATATTTATGGCAACTCAGAAGCTTCTTATAATCTCAAAGTAAGTCCTGAAGGGAATATCAATGTGGAATACATAGGCATCATTCCTGTTGCCGGACTGACTATTGAAGCAGTAACCTCAAGAATCCGTTCCCGTTTATCAACAGTTTATAGTGGACTGCGTAATGGAAGCACCAGCCTGAATATAGCTGTAGGTAACATACGTAGTATCAAAGTTATACTTACCGGAGAGATTGTTAAGCCAGGAACTTATACCCTTCCATCCCTGGCTAATGTTTTCAATGCCTTATATTCTTCAGGTGGACCGACAGAGAATGGCTCCTTCAGGTCGATCGAATTGATTCGCGGAGGGAAGAAAATTGCAAATCTTGATATTTATGATTTCCTTATGAAGGGGGAGATGTCTGATAATTTAAGATTACAGGATCAGGATATCATTCAGGTACCTGTGTACCAATCACGTATAGAAATTGTTGGTGAGGTGAAGCGTCCTGGGATATATGAATTGCGTTCCGGGGAGTCTTTTAAAGATCTCTTAAATTTTGCAGGCGATTTTACTGAAAATGCATTCAGGGCCAGGGTTAAGGTATTAAAGAATACAGAAATTGAGCGTAAGATTGCAGATATAAGCTCTGATAAATTTACAGAATATCAACCCAATACCGGAGATAAATATTTTGTGGATCGTGTACTGGAGCGCTTTGTCAATCGTGTTAGTATTGAGGGTGCAGTTTTCCGTCCCGGAGCCTATGAGCTGGAACAAGGTTTAACATTATCTCAATTAGTCCGTAAGGCAGAAGGTTTGAAGGAAGATGCGTTCAGGCAAAGGGCGTATATCACCCGATTAAAACCGGATAATCAAACTGAGTTGATCTCAGTTGATCTTGCAGGAGTATTGAATGGTAGTGTAAAGGATATTCCATTACTTAGGGAAGATATTATTAGTGTTTCATCTATATTCGACCTGAAAGAGGAGTATAAAATAAGCATTGATGGGGAAGTTCGTGAGCCCGGAACCTTTGACTATGCAGAAAAAATGACCTTAGAAGAGTTAATTCTCAAGGCTGGTGGATTTACGG
>CAZGCG010000311.1:0-4453 GCA_964524205.1 uncultured Sphingobacterium sp.
AAATTATTAGATTTGTTTAATTTTTAAGCTTATGCACTCATTTACAGAAGAAAACTACCTGAAAGCTATCTATCACCTGAGTGAAGGAAACACGATGGCAGTAAGTACAAACCAGATTGCTGAAATGACCAGTACCAAGGCTGCTTCGGTTACTGATATGCTGAAAAAACTGGCGGAAAAGAAACTGATCAATTACATTAAATATCAGGGCGTTACGCTAACTAACACCGGAGTAAATGCAGCTGTGAATATCATCAGAAAGCACCGTTTATGGGAGGTATTTCTGGTTGAAAAACTCGGATTTAAATGGGATGAGGTACATGATATAGCAGAAGAACTGGAACATATCAATTCTGAAACACTGATCAACCGTTTGGATGATTTCCTTGGGAATCCGGCAGCCGACCCACATGGTGACCCCATTCCTGACAGAACCGGAATAATTAAGCATAAAAAACTGGTTAAAATCTCAGATATGCATCCGGGTGAAAGCGGCACTGTTTCGGGAGTTAGTGAACATTCATCCGTATTTCTGAAACTCCTCGAAAAGATGGGATTAACCTTAGGGACAAAAATAATTGTTTCAGAACTGATTGAATTTGATGGCTCGATCATGCTTACAATTGATCAAAAAACTGAGCGGACAATCAGCCGTGAGGTTGCAAAAAATATATTGGTAATTCTATGAGTAATAAGAATTCAGAATCGCTGAGTGAGGTTCACGGTTCGGTAATTACCTCAGGTAAAACAGGATGGCGCAAGCTGATGGCTTTTATTGGCCCGGCTTATTTGGTCAGTGTGGGTTATATGGATCCGGGTAACTGGGCGACAGATATTGCCGGAGGTAGCCAGTTTGGGTATAAACTGATCTGGGTATTGCTGATGTCGAACCTGATGGCATTACTGCTTCAATCACTCAGCGCCCGATTAGGGATCGTCCGTGGGCTCGACCTGGCACAGGCATCGAGAAATACCTATCCATCCTATGTCAATTACCCGCTTTACGTTTTGGCACAAATCGCCATCATCGCCTGCGACCTGGCGGAGATTATTGGAATGGCTATCGGTTTAAACCTGCTTTTTGGTCTTCCGCTGATCTGGGGAGTCTCTATCACCATTCTGGACACTTTTCTGCTGCTTTTCCTGATGAACAAGGGAATGCGAATGATGGAGGTCTTCATCGTATCAATGGTATTTATTGTCGGAGTTTCCTTTTTAACAGAAATGTTCATTGTTAAACCCTTAATTGGTGAAGTATTGAGTGGATTTGCACCATCTATGTTATCCGGAAATGCACTTTACATTGCAATTGGAATCATTGGAGCAACGGTAATGCCTCATAATCTGTATCTGCATTCTTCCCTGGTACAGACAAGAAAAATTGAACGTACTGCCAAAGGAATCAAAGACTCCCTGAAATACAACCTGATCGATACAACAATTGCCTTAAATCTTGCATTCTTCGTAAATGCTGCAATTCTGATTCTGGCCGCGACCGCATTTTATAAAAACGGTTTGTTTGAAGTTGCCGAAATTCAGGATGCCTATAAATTACTGGATAATATTTTTGGTTCTGTAGCCCCTACCCTGTTTGCTATTGCCCTGATCGCATCCGGACAAAGCTCTACGATCACAGGAACACTTGCAGGGCAAATCGTGATGGAGGGACACCTGAACCTAAGGATACAGCCCTGGATCAGGCGCTTACTGACACGATTGCTCGCAATTATCCCTGCATTCTTTACAATAATGTTCTTTGGGGAAGAAGCTTTAGGCAGCTTACTCATATTAAGTCAGGTTGTGCTGAGTTTGCAACTCGGCTTTGCGGTGATCCCATTAATTCATTTCAACTCCGATCGGGAAAAAATGAAGGAATACACAATCAAAACCTGGGTTAAAATTTTGGCCTGGCTATCTGCACTGATCATTGTAAGCCTGAATGTGCAGCTTGTAATTGAGGAGATTGGTAGCTGGCTGAGCAGCACAACTGTTAGCATTTGGTGGATTTACTTGCTTGTAATTCCTTTAGCCATAACTATCGGTTTATTATTACTCTACGTTTTTCTGATGCCCTTTTTCAGAAAACATGAGCGTAAAATATCCAATGTTCCGCATGGAGAGGCTCTTGAAATCGGAGAACTTGAACAGGTGGAGTATAAAAAGATTGGAATCACTGTTGATTTTTCAAAGAATGACAGAAATACATTTCGCCATGCCTTGATTCAGGGTGGAAAAATTGCTGATTACTACCTGATCCATATTGTAGAAACCGCTGCAGCCAGATTTCATGGCGAAAAAGTACTCGATCATGAAACGCAAAGTGATACCGACAATCTTGAAAAATATCAGCAAAATCTAAAAGATATGGGCTACCAGGCCCACATTGAAATCGGTTATGGAACTGCAGCGAAGGCGATATCAGAACTTGTAAAAGCAAAGAATCTGGATCTTCTGGTCATGGGTGCTCACGGGCACAAGGGCATCAGCGATCTGATCTTTGGAACCACGGTGGATACTGTACGGCATAATGTGAATATTCCGATTATGATTGTTAAGTGAGATGAGATGTGAGATGTGAGATATGAGATGTGAGATATTCCCAACTTAAAAAAACCGACAACAAATGGATAGAATTAGGATAACAAAAGAGAATATCGGGAATTGGCCGAAATTTGAAGTTTTACTTAATGAGGGTAAATTACAATTCGATTCAAAAGGCCGTTTAAGATATTTACATGGTGCTCCAGTTGGTGATTTAATCCAGACAAGAACTGATAAAAAAGGAAAACCTATCTATCAAGAAACAACTGAAGAATGGTTTGATCCTGATTCTCCTAAGGCGAATGATTATATATGGCCATAAATCATAATGATTTATTAAAGAAATACAAAATAGAATATGACTAAATCAAAAACATTTAATCTTTTTCTTTTTAGTGCAATTATAATAGGATTAACTCTATTGATTGCAACATTTTGGAATGCTTTGGGATTAGGTTCAAATAAGATTCCATTAGCAATTTCAATAATGATTTCATTTGGAATAAGTATTGCAGGTTTAATTTTGAGATTGACTGAATTAAAGCAAGCCAATACTAGGAATATTAGAATTGGATTAATTGGCAATATATTGGTGATACTGTTCTTTATTTTTATAGTAATCTACAGTCAATAAAAAAACTGGTGCTAACACTTTTTTTACATTACAGGGATAAAGGGCTATTTGCAAGTTCAGAGCTCGATGGAAAGTGCGGTAAAATTGGGCAATGAATTGGGGCGCTAACTCTCGCAAGCCGCAAACACTCAACGATATAAGATAGGAGATATTTACAAAGCTGAAATAAATTAAACTTTTAGCGAAACCTATTAGTTTTTTGCCGCTTTTTCGAGTATAAAAAGCATAGAACGCGGGTTTAGGAATCCATCGTGCTGGTAAATAATCTCATTCTTAATATTAAGAACAGTCATTGTGGGATAGGAAATCTGACCTTTTATTGTACCCAGTTCTCTGGCCAGTTCATGCATTCCGGCTTTATGTTTAAAAGTTCTGCCAGCAAAAAATATATCATTCTTATTCTCCGCATCCAGAAATACGGTATAAAATTTCTCACCCAATAGTGCAGCGACCTTGTTGTCTTTGGTCATCGTGTTTTTCATTGCATGACAGTATTTGCACCAGCTTGTCATGATCAACACTACAATCGGTTTAGGTGCCTTGTCCTGCAGAATTTTGATCTCTTCAAATTTAACATTGCGATTTTGTGCCGGCAGGTCTGACACCCCGATCAGGAAAAAAATGAATATGATCAATATCCTTAGCATCTCATTTGATGATTAAACGTACACCCAGAAACCCCCGGATCCCCTGATTGGGAGCATAAACATATCCCGGGTCGAATGTTAAAGCATAAGGGTTCGCCGGACTGGGAACCACATTTCCTGAAGCATCAGTCTGAACATCTTTATCAAAAGGATCATTGCTGCGTGCAATCAAAAATGGTTCATTCTTACCAGGTGTCCAGTTGAGTAGATTTTTTACACCTCCATAAAGCTCGATCTTTTTCATACCTGAATACGTTAATTGAATATTTTGCAGGCTCCATACCGGAGATACTCCGCTGCGGGGATCTGAACTGCTCAAACGGGGTAAGAGCATGGGCCCGTAAATATTTCCTGTGTAATCAAGTCCAAGATTCAGGTTCTCGATTTTATAGGAAATCCCCCAGGTACCTGTCCACTTTTCATTGAGAAAAGGCCGGATCTTTTTACCTGAAGCTTCATTTTTAGAAAAGACCTCCAGCAGGGAAGTTCCGGCAATAACCTTTAATCCGTTTGTAAATGTCATATCAAAATTGGCACTTAAACCGCGCGAGACTGCATATCCCTGTAAATTACTATAAATAATCTGGTTTGGATTACTCAAATAATCAGGAATGATCTGGTTGTTAAAATG
>CAZGCG010000312.1:0-4452 GCA_964524205.1 uncultured Sphingobacterium sp.
TATCTCCTGAATGGCCATGTCTTCAACAGTATCCAGCTTCACAGAATCGACATAATTCTCATTAATAATCCTGATTACCTTTTCAACTTTAGACGAGCGGCCCGAAAGCCCGAAAGACAAAAATGAACCATTTTTTGAGTTCTGATTTTCGCGGGCGAGTTTAGGCCCAAGCCATAGCCCTCCAATCAATACAACCGAATATCCGGCAGCGATTAAAATATTTTTTCTGGTTCTGGCTTTCATCTTATCAAGACCTCAAATTTATTGAATTTCAAGTGGCTTAAGCACAGAAATTAATCATTTAAAATATTATTAATAATGATTCTAAATAATTTGATTTTTTAAATCTCAATTTGTAATATTGCAGCCAATTTAAAATTAGTCTAATTAACATGAAGCGGATTTTAGCTCTATTATTTGCCCTGATACTTGTCCAGAACGCCACAGCTCAGATAAAACAAACCAATCAAAGGTTAAAACTTGCCGATAGCACAATTATTGAAATGCCTCAGATCGTGATCATTGGGAAACGGGATGGCTTAATCAGCAAAGTACCGGGTTCAGCAACAGTTCTGAATTCCCGTGAGATTAGATTAACTGCACCTCTTACCTCCAATGAAGTATTACGCAAAGTAACAGGTGTAAATGTGGTTGATGAGGAAGGTGCGGGATTACGTCTGAATATCAGTATCCGCGGACTTGATCCCGACAGAAGCCGGAATGTTCTGATGCTTGAGGATGGTGTGCCTATTGCTTTAGGCCCATACGGAGAGCCTGAAATGTACTTCACCCCATCGATCGACAAAATGTCGGGTATCGAGATTCTGAAAGGCAGCGGTCAGATCCTTTACGGTCCGCAAACCATTGGAGGAATAGTCAATTTCTTTACCGCTGATCCACCTTCGCAGGAAATTACCCGTATCAAAATTTCAGGAGCGAAAGGAGGATTTTTCTCTGGCTTTGGAACCTATGGCAATACGATCGGGAAGGCCGGCATTCTAGTTTCCTACCTGCACAAAAGAGCGGATGATTTGGGTCCGACACAATTCAGGTTGAATGACCTTTCAGCAAAAATCAGATATGAGTTAAATTCAAAATCAAATCTTGGGCTCAAGCTTGGCTACTACGAAGAGGAATCAAACTCAACTTATATTGGTTTAACCCAAACTATGTTTAACCAGGGTGATCAGGATTTTGTCCGGATGTCTCCATATGATAATCTCCCGGTAAAACGCCTTTCCGGAAGTGTAACGCACCAGTTTGAATTCAATGATAATATCAGTTTAAAAACAACTGCTTTTGCTTACACAACAACCCGCGACTGGCAAAGACAGGATTTCTCGTTCAGTTCAACCGCGGCAAACCAAACTGGGGTGCAATGGGGAAATCCGGCGGTCAGCAATGGAGCGGTTTATATGTTAAACTCAACTGGTAACAGAAACAGGCAGTTTCAGGTTGCAGGAATAGAGCCAAGATTGAGTGTTAAACACAATTTGTTCAATATAAAAAACGTACTTGAAACAGGTGCAAGATATTTATATGAAAAAGCTGACGAGCAATTTATTGTAGGCAGCAATGCAAATACTGCCGAGGGCACCTTGAGGGATAAAGAGGTAAGAACCGGCTATGCTTTCAGTGCCTATGCACAGAACAGGTTCGACCTGACTAAAAAACTTTCATTAAATGCCGGACTTAGACTAGAGAATTTTGATTACGAAAGGGAAATACTTCGCGGAAGATACCGCATTAATGGAGTAAACAACGTAATCAGAGACACCAGTATCATTGCTAAAGACAATACCATGGCTTTGATTCCGGGTGCCGGAATCAACTATTCAGCAAATGACCGGATTAATATTTTCGCCGGGATACATAAAGGATTCGCTCCTCCAAGAATTAAAGATGCAATTACAGCTACAGGTGTACCCTATAACCTGGATGCCGAATTAAGCACTAATTATGAGCTGGGTACCCGGATCAAGTTAAACGACTATTTTAGTGCAGAATTAACGGGGTTCATACTCGACTTCCAGAATCAGATTATCCCGGTTTCAAATTCCTCAGGTAATTCGAATGCCAGCGGTGTGGTTAATGGAGGACAAACCCTTCACAAAGGAATTGAAGCAGGCTTCCAGATTGATTTTGGAAAAATGGCAGGTTTAAAAAACTCCTATACTTTTGAAAGCAGCATCACTGTACAGGGTTCTGAATACAGCAATGACCGTTTCATTTCGGTAAATGGCATCACAGTCAATGTAAAAGAGAACAAACTGCCATACGCAGCCAATCTGATGATCTGGAATGCTGCAGGTATAAATCTTCAGAATGGTTTTGGTTTCAGGGTTTCGGGGAATTATATCGGATCACAGTTTACAGATGAGATAAACAGCGAAGTTCCATCGGCAAATGGAAGAACCGGAAAGATCAGCAGCAGATACATTGTTGATGCAAATGTTTATTATCGTATTCCTAAAACTAACGCAAACCTGAACCT
Organism: uncultured Sphingobacterium sp.; assembly: GCA_964524205.1. GTDB lineage: Bacteria > Bacteroidota > Bacteroidia > Sphingobacteriales > Sphingobacteriaceae > Daejeonella. The sequence goes on from CAZGCG010000312.1 coordinate 2,495, forward strand.
GGCTGTAAAAAACCTGACAGACCAAAGATATATCAGCAGCAGAAGACCTGAAGGAATCAGGGTTGGATTACCAAGATTAATTACTGCGGGATTTGAGATATTTCTTTAAAAAATAGAAATTATTAGAATTAGCACCCGCCCTGAAAATTCAGGGCGGGTTTTTTATTGCAAATTAAATGATCAGCTAAAAGATAATATTCCGATTTTTGTAATCGAAAAAATGAATATGAAAAGAACAACTGAAGCTGATTCCAACTATACTGATCTCGATAAAATGTCTGTTGCAGAATTACTGCAGGGCATGAATAATGAAGACAAGACAGTACCTCTTGCCGTTGAGAAAGCGATTCCATCGATTGAAAAAGTCGTTAATGTAATTGTGGAGAAGATCAGTGCGGGGGGGAGGCTGTTTTATATTGGAGCAGGTACCAGCGGAAGGCTTGGAATACTCGATGCATCAGAATGCCCCCCAACTTATGGTGTACCATTTGATATGGTAATCGGAATCATTGCCGGAGGGGATAAGGCAATCCGTAAAGCTGTTGAAAATGCCGAAGATAACAGCGAACAGGCCTGGAAAGACTTGCAGGAGTTTAATATTTCAGATAAAGATGTTCTTGTAGGAATTGCAGCATCCGGAACTACACCCTATGTTATCGGGGGATTAAAAAAGGCGAATGAAAACGGACTTGAAACTGCCTGTATTGTATGTAATGCCGGGAGTCCGGTAGCTGCAGAAGCCAAATATCCAATTGAGGTGGTTGTAGGTCCGGAATTCGTTACAGGCTCAACCCGCATGAAATCTGGAACGGCACAAAAACTTGTCCTGAATATGATCAGTACCTCTACGATGATCCGTCTGGGTCGGGTAAAAGGGAATAAAATGGTGGATATGCGGCTAAGCAATGTAAAACTGGTTGGTCGTGCAGTTAATATGGTGATGCAGGCAACCGGTCTGGATTCAGGTACAGCACAAAAACTGCTCGACAGATACGGAAGTGTCCGTCAAGCTGTCGACAATGCTGCTTCATCAGAATTATAATTTCAAAAAATGCATGAAATAGAACCATATTACCGCTGGAGGGACGATTATATTGCTTCCGAAGATGCGCTTTCGCCATTTTTTGAAACAAAATATAATGAATTTGAATTCGATAAGCAGATCTATAATTATCTGATTCATCCTCAATGGGATTTCTTTGGTTCTCAAACCTTATATCTAAAAGTTTTGTATGCCGATTATGAAAAAGGCTATACAATCATTGAGTTCATGGGTGAATGGAACGATGCCCTTCATAATGATATCATGACACTCAAGCGGGAAATTCTGGATTTGATGGTCATTGAAGGAATTGATAAATTCATCCTGATTGGAGAAAACATACTTAACTTTCATTCATCTGATGACTGTTATTACGAAGAATGGTTTCAGGATGTGGAAGAAGGCTGGATTGCAGGTATTAATTTCAGAGAACATGTAATCAGTGAATTCAGGCGAAACAATATTGATTATTATATCAACTTTGGCGGAAACCTGGATGATATGGCATGGCGAAATTTAAAGCCTGTTCAATTATTTAAGCAGGTGGAAATGGCATTAAGCAGAAGATTGAATTAAGGGAAGGGTTAAGCTGAAAGATAAAAAGGGTATAAGTGAAGCCCTTACTCATTAAGCTTTTGGCTTTCTTTTCTTTAGCTCTCAATCTGCTCCCTATTTTAAATACTCAAGAACAATTCTCCATTCCTCCTCCTTCTCATCATACTTTTTCCAGGTATTCGCCCGGCTTGGGGAGGGTAAAACATAATATCTTTTATCCGGACTTTTTATAAAATAGCGATTATAAAAATCTTCTGCTTTTCTACTTGCGAAGAAAACAGTCTTGATATTTTTATATTGATTATAGAACGAATTAAAATCGTTTGGTATTTCATTTTTTATCGCATTGTCTGAACTGCCT
>CAZGCG010000313.1:0-4422 GCA_964524205.1 uncultured Sphingobacterium sp.
AGGAGGAGATAACCTTTATTTAAAATTTTAGATTATGTCAATTCATAGGTTCAGATACCTTTTTCAGCAGTATATCAAAAAAATAGCTTCAACTGAGGAGATTGAGGAATTTCTTACTATGATGAAGCGGGAGGACTATGATGATGAAGTGAAGATACTTTTGGACGAATTCTGGAATCAGGTAGCTTCAGACGCTCCAATTCCTGAAGAAAAGGCTGAGCGCATCTTTAATTCAATCATGGCTTCTTCAAAGGAGAAAGAGTCATTTCAATTATTCAAGGGCAAAAGTTTTTGGTATAAGTCGGCAGCGGCCATATTTATTATCGGACTTTCTGCAATGTTTTATTTAAACAGATCAGGCATTTCAGAACCCCAGCAGGTTAAGGTGATTCCTGAGAAATCAAAAGTATTAGATAAACCCGCCCGTCGGTTTATAAATCTCCCAGATGGAAGTTCAGTAATTCTGAATGAGAATAGTAGTCTGAAGATTTCAGATTCCTTCGAGGCCGACCGTAAAAGAGAGGTTTATCTTCATGGGGAAGCTTATTTTGATATTACTCATAATCAAAACAGGCCATTTATTGTGCATACTGGTAAAATTATTACTACTGTTCTTGGAACTGCATTTAATATTAAAGAGAGTCTGGTTGATAAAAAAGTGATTGTTACGGTGACCAGGGGGAAAGTTAAAGTTGGAGACAATGAAAAGACCTATAATGTGATTATTCCAGATGAGCAGGTTGTTGTCGATGCTTCAATTAGTCAACATGTAAAAGTTCCGGTTATTGCTGAGAGATTTATTCAATGGACTAATGAAGATATTTATTTTGATGATGTAAATATCAGGGATGTAGCAAAGCAATTGCAAGATCGTTTTGGTGTTTCGATTCTATTTTCTACAGAGAAAATAAAGTCTTGTAAGTTTAGTGCTACATTTTTGAAAAGCCAGAGTTTAAAGCAGATACTGAATATTATTGGAGAATTCAATCAGATTAAATATCAGTTCAAAGACGAAAAGACTATTATTCTGAGTGGCTTAGGCTGCAAATAATTTCACATTATAATCACTATTCAAGAAATGTATTTGAAAATACCACCCTGAAAAAAACCCTCTAAACTTCTTCACGGCAATGAAGGGGATCTAGAGGGCTCAACGCCCATCAATTATCGAAAGGGCTGTTTTAAATTAAATTTCATCCCTGTAAATGGATATTAATGAACTTAAAACCTTGTAAAAATATGAAATATTTTACAAATAGTGCAGATGGGGCTACCCATGCCGATTTTGCTGCAGAAAAATCTAATAATAACTATTTAATAAAACAGATTATGCGTGTTGGCTTTATATATACAGCCTTAATGTTAACGTCTTTTCAGTTGCTATTAGCTCTTCCTGTCAGAAGTCAAAAGATTAGTACAGTAGAAGTCAAATTGGAACTTAGGAATGAGACTTTAATTACCGCATTCAGAAAAATTGAGATGCAAACGCCATTTCGTTTTGTTTATAGAAAGGGCGAATTGATCATTTTACCATCCAGAAATATTAGTGCTTCGACTTATACCGTTGAACAGGCATTAAATATACTTCTTGACGGTACTAATCTTTCATATAAACAGGTGGATAACAACGTGCTGATTCAATCAGGTACAAATCTGGCTGATGCAGTTTTACCTGAAGATACTAAACGGACTTTGCTTGATATTGTCATTCGGGGTCAGGTAACTGATTCTAAAGGTGAAACCCTGCCCGGAGTAAGTATTAAACTGAAAGGTTCAACCACTGGGGCAACCACAGACATGGATGGTCGCTACACTATAAATGTCACGGACAGGAACAGCATTCTCGTATTCACCTATATCGGTTTCATATCTCAGGAACTTAGTGTAGGCGACAGAACTACCTTGAATGTAAAGCTTGAGGCTGCTAATACTGCATTGACAGAGGTGGTGGTCACTGCATTAGGTATTTCGAGAGAGAAAAAAGCCCTGGCATATTCAGTTTCTGAAGTAAAAGGAGATGAATTAACCCAGGCTCGTGAAACTAACGTTGCGAATGCGCTAAGTGGAAAAGTTGCAGGGGTGAATGTGAGTGGAAATGCAACAGGTCCCGGAGGATCAAGCAGGGTAATAATTAGGGGAAATGGGTCTTTGGCAGGAAATAATCAGCCTTTATATGTTGTTAATGGTATGCCAATGGACAATTCTATTCCCGGAGGTGGAACCCAATCAACAGGTAATGGCATAAATGTAGACAGAGGTGATGGAATCGCTGGAATTAACCCTGACGATATTGAGTCTATCAGTGTATTGAAAGGCGGTCCTGCGGCAGCATTGTATGGTTCCAGAGCTTCGAATGGTGTAATACTAATAACGACAAAGAAAGGGGTAGCCTCCAGAGGTATCGGAGTTGAATTAAATTCAACATCTACATTTGAAACTATTTCCGTTTATCCGGATTGGCAGTATGAATATGGCCAGGGAATTGATGGAATTAAGCCTGCAACTGCAAATGCGGCAAGAAGTGCCGGACGTTTATCATTTGGAGCAAAGATGGATGGTCAGCCATCAATCCAGTTAGATGGGCAGACCCGGCCATATTCTCCGGTTTTTGTTAGAGATAATTTCGATAATTTTTATAGAATGGGCTCAACCTATTCTAATACAGTAGCATTTACCGGAGGAAGCTCGGATCTCAATTTTCGCTTTTCGGTAGCAAATGTTGATGCTAATGCGATAATGGAAAAATCATCTATAAACAGGAAAATTGCCAATCTTAACGTAAATGCAGCTCTTGGTAAAAAAATTACTATTGAAGCAATTGGCCAATATAATCTGGAGGAAGGTATTAACAGACCTAAAGTTGGTTATGCAGATCATAACGCTTCCTGGGCAACTTATCTTGTGGCAAATACTATGGATATTAGAACACTCGCACCGGGTTATGATGCTGACTTTAATGAAACATTATGGAACGCTTCAAGTGCTGCTACTAACCCATATTTTGTAATTAATAGATATAAAAATGGAGATGATAAAAATCGTTTTTTAGGTCAGTTCAGTGTGAAATACGATATCCTAAAGAATTTATTTGTCAAGACGAGTGTAAGCAAAGACTTCTATAAATTCAACGCAGAGAATATAATACCAACAGGTACTGCGGCAGCACCTAAAGGTGAATTCGAAAATATTCAGGCCAGTGTTTCTGAAACAAATTCGATGCTTAGCCTAAATTATAATACCAAATTTTTAAAGGATTTTAGTTTTATGGCCATGGTTGGTGGGAATCAGCAGCAAAGTGTCTATGATCAGACTAATATTCGGGGAACAGAATTTACAATACCATTCTTTTATAGTTATACCAATGTTGCTGCATTGAATACTTCGCCACTTTATGAACAATCAAAGATCAACTCAGTTTTTGGTTCCGCTGATCTGGACTATAAAAGAATTGCATTTCTAACAGTATCTGCAAGACAAGACTGGTTCTCTACTTTAAGCCCTCAGAATAACACCATTTTATATCCTTCAGTAGGGGGTAGTTTGATTTTATCTGAAGCTATAAAAATGCCTTCATTCATCAATTTCTTGAAATTAAGGTCATCATGGGCACAGGTAGGAGGTGCCACACCGAGTCCCTATATCTTGAATCAGACATTTAATATGATACAGGGAGGGCATAACGGGAGACCTGTGCAAGGTTTTTCTTCCAGATTAGTTACTAATCCTGACCTAAGGCCCTTGACATCAACCACTTTTGAAGCAGGTTTAGATGTTCAGCTTTTAAATAATCGACTTGGGCTTGATTTTACAGTCTACAACAGAAAGACAACTGATGATATCGTAAGAACAACTATACCTAATACCAGTGGTTACACAGAGGCACTTCTCAATGTCGGAGAAGTTAGTAATAAGGGGATAGAATTTCTGATTAGCGGTAAACCAATTAAGAGCAAAAATTTCAGTTGGGATGTGAGTTATAATTTTGCCTATAACCGTAGTGAAATTGTGAAGCTTGCAGAAGGACTAACTGAAGTTACTGTTGGTACAGGTGTTGCAGGTGGTGTAATTCAAAACCGGGTTGGAAAACCTTTTGGGATGGTTAGGGGATTCTTGCATTTGAAAAATGCCAGCGGTCAAACTGTTTATAATACAGTAAGTAATCTCGAAGTTGTTAGTCCATTGACTGATCTTGGAGTAGGGGTTCCACCATATACGATGGGCTTGACAAATAACTTCGCATATAAAAACCTGTCTCTAAGTGTTCTTCTGGATGGAAAATTTGGGAATACGATTTGGTCAAATACAAATTGGTATGCTTCCCGATTCGGATTACCTAAATCAACTCTTCCAGGTCGTGAGAGTGGATTGCCCCTAAATGGAGTAACAGAATCCGGAGCTCCCTATTCATATACTGTACCGGTT
>CAZGCG010000314.1:0-3035 GCA_964524205.1 uncultured Sphingobacterium sp.
CAATTACCTGGAAATCAATGAATCAAGCAGTACATAATAAATTAGTCTCCTTTATATGGTCTATTGCAGATGATTGCTTACGCGATGTTTATGTTCGTGGCAAATACCGGGATGTGATCCTTCCAATGGTTGTACTCCGTCGTTTAGACGCCCTGCTCGAACCTACCAAAAATGCCGTGATGGAAGAACTGGCCTTCCAGCGTGATGAAGCAAAATTTACCGAATGGGATGATAGCGGCCTGCGCGAAGCTTCCGGATATGTATTTTACAATACCAGCGAATGGACCCTGCAACGCCTGCATGATACCGCAACCAACAGTCAGCAAATATTACAGGGAAATTTTGAAGATTACCTGAATGGCTTCAGCGATAATGTGAAGGAGATCATTGATAAATTCAAGCTGAAAAGTCAGGTGAGGCACATGGCTCAAAAAGATGTGCTCTTAAATGTGTTGGAGAAATTCACCTCCTCCTACATCAATTTAACCCCCTTTTCAAAAGAAGATCCCGAAGGCAGGAAACTGCCACCACTCAGCAACCTGGGTATGGGTTATGTTTTTGAGGAACTGATACGCAAATTCAACGAAGAAAATAACGAAGAAGCCGGAGAACACTTTACCCCGCGCGAAGTGATCGAGCTGATGACCCATCTGATCTTTGAGCCGGTAAAAGACAATTTACCTCCGGTTATGACCATTTATGATCCCGCTTGCGGTTCTGGAGGAATGCTAACCGAATCGCAGAACTTCATCAAAGATGAAGAAGGACTCATCAAAGCCAAAGGCGATGTGCATCTATATGGCAAGGAGATCAATGATGAAACTTATGCCATCTGTAAATCAGACATGATGATCAAGGGGAATGACCCCGAAAATATTCGTGTCGGATCAACTCTGAGTACAGACGAATTCGCGGGACAGCATTTTAACTTCATGCTTTCAAACCCACCCTATGGTAAATCATGGGCGAGTGAGCAAAAGTATATAAAGGATGGTAAAGACATAATTGATGCCCGTTTCCAGATCAGGCTTAAAGATTACTGGGGTACATTGGAAGATGCAGATGCCACACCGCGTTCATCCGACGGACAATTACTCTTCCTGATGGAAATGGTCAATAAAATGAAACCGCTCAGTCAGAGTCCTTCAGGCTCCAGGATTGCATCCGTTCATAATGGATCCAGCCTGTTTACCGGTGATGCCGGAGGAGGAGAAAGCAATATTCGCAGGTACATCATTGAAAACGACTGGCTGGAAGCGATCATTCAATTGCCAAATAACCTCTTTTATAATACAGGTATTACAACCTATATCTGGATCTTATCCAATAATAAAACTGCCAGTCGCAAGGGAAAGGTACAGTTAATAGATGCCGGGCAATTATTCAGAAAACTCCGCAAGAACCTTGGTAATAAGAACTGCGAATTTGCTCCTGAGCATATCCGCGAAATAGTAAATGTTTATGAGAACCTGCAAACTGCTGAACGCGAAGGCGATGAAGGCATTGCAGCGCAGATCTTTGATAACAGCGATTTTGGCTATTATAAAGTAAGCATCGAGAGGCCAAAACGCCTCAAAGCTCAGTTTACAAAAGAACGGATTGGAGAATTACGTTTCGACAAAAGCCTGCGTGAGGCGATGCAATGGGCATGGGAAGAATTTGGCGATGAGGTTTATACCAATCTGAAAGCTCATGAGAAAACTATTTCAGACTGGTGCGAAAAGAATGAACTGAACTTGAATACCAAACAAAGCAAGGCATTGGTTTCTGAACAAACCTGGCAAAAAGGTGCCGACCTGATGGCTCTCGCTACATCACTTATGGTTAAGATCGGGCAGGAAGAATACAGCGACTTCAACCGTTTCAGCGAAATGGTAAATGATGCTCTCAAAGCAAGCAAAAGCAAAGCCTCAGCCTCAGAGAAAAATGCGATCCTGAATGCGGTAAGCTGGTACGATGAATCTGCCGAAAAAGTGACCAAAGGTATTGTCAAACTGGAAGGGCAGAAGTTGCAGCAAGTTCTCGAACATTTGGGATGCGAAGAAAACCAACTGGCAGATTTCGGTTATTTCCGGACTGATAAAAAAGGACAATATATCCAGTACGAAACAGAAAGCGATTTGCGGGATACCGAAAATGTGCCACTGAAGGAGAACATTCATGCGTATTTCATCAGGGAAGTAAAACCCCATGTTGCAGAAGCCTGGATAAATTTAGATGCAACCAAAATCGGCTATGAGATCAGCTTCAATAAATACTTTTACAAACATAAACCGCTGCGAAGCATTGATGATGTCAGTGCTGATATTTTAAAACTGGAAGCCGAGAGCGATGGCTTGATCCGGGAAATCTTATCATTGAGTTAACATTGACCATGAAATTCTAAATGAATACAAAAATGAATAACGGTCTGCCGAAATATGAACTTTATAAAGATTCTGGGGTGGAATGGTTGGGGGAAGTGCCTGCTTATTGGAAGATAAAAAAACTAAAATTCCTCGGCAATATTTATGCAGGGATAAATGGAAAAAAAGGAGATGATTTTAGTAAGGAATATTCTGAAGGCCTAAAATTCTTTATTCCATTTACAAATATTTGCAATAACCTAAAGATTGATGAAAATCAATATCAATATGTAAAAATTGATGAAAAAGAAAATCAGAATAGAGTTCTAAAGAATGATATTCTGTTTTTAATGAGTAGCGAAACAATAGAGGATATTGCAAAAAATTCAATTTATTTAGGAAGTGATAAAGAATTATATCTGAATTCCTTTTGTAAAGGATTTAGAATATCAAGTTCACATGTAAATCCACAATACATTAACTACTTATTTTTGAGTGGGTCTTATAGGAGTTATTTCTCCTTGGTTGGAAGGGGTTTTACAAGAATAAACTTGAAGCAAGAATTCATAAATGATGTTTATACATTAATACCAACTCTCCATGAACAAACCCTCATCGCCCAATTCCTCGACCATAAAACCGCATTAATAGACCAGGCCATAGGCATCAAGGAAAAGCAGATTGAATTAT
>CAZGCG010000314.1:3135-4417 GCA_964524205.1 uncultured Sphingobacterium sp.
AAAACCGCATTAATAGACCAGGCCATAGGCATCAAGGAAAAGCAGATTGAATTATTAAAAGAACGCAGGCAAATACTTATCCATAAGGCAGTTACGCGGGGTTTAAACCCTGATGTGAAGATGAAGAATAGCGGAGTGGAATGGATTGGGGAGATACCGGAGGGGTGGGAGGTGAAAAAAGTAAAATACCTGCTAAAAGAAAGGAATGAACGCTCAAAAAACGGCTCTGAACCACTATTTATGATGAGTCAGATACATGGCCTAGTAGTGAGATCTGATTTCCATGACAAAGCAGAAGTAGCTCAGAGTAGTGAAGGGAATAAAATTGTTTATAAGGAAGACCTGGTATTCAACAAATTAAAAGCGCATTTAGGTGTATTTTTCAAAAGCACAATAGAATTTGCTGGAATCGTAAGCCCTGACTATGCAGTATATTATTCTAATGGTACAATAAAGGACTTAAAATTCCTAGAATTGCTTTTTAGAAATCCAGAATACATTAAGGAGTTTATTTGTAGGGCAACAGGAATAGTAGAAGGGTTAATTAGATTGTACACTGCTGATTTATTTAGCATACATGTAGCTGTCCCACCAATCCAAGAGCAATTAAATATTTTAAATTATATAGAAACCTACACATCAAAAATCACAGATGCTACTTTACTAAAAGAACAAGAAATCGAAAAGTTAAAAGAATACAAAGCAACATTGATAAATAGTGCGGTGACCGGGAAGATAAAAGTTTGTGAACCGATAAATTAAGAATTTATGAAAGATAACATACTATCAGAAATTGAGGATTGTATTGAACTCTTCGATACTATGGGCCTTGCAATGAATGTTGAGATGCTACTCACTTTAACAGATGAAGAGGACGCCTCAAAAGAATTGTCACTGATTTTATTTAAAAGCTATACCAGCTATAAAGCAGAGGGTACCGCTCAGTTAATGGAAACAATTATTAGGGTCAACCCTCAATTAGCTCTGCTCAATTTTCCTGAAAATTATCTCTTTCGTACAGCTGTTTTAAAAGGATCAATGGAATTATATGAGTGCTACCTGGAAGAAGCCATTGAACCCTTTCTTAACGATAAAACAGAAGACGAGGTTTTTGAATGCTACTCAGACCTGTACGCTACAGCGGACATGATTAACGAAACTTTCTTTCCAAAATATGTGAAGTGCATCAAAGGAATGGACTTTAACGGAGCGATTAATCATGATGGAGCAAACAGCAATCTAATGCTAATAAATAAAGACGATTTTGATGTAATGAATGATG
>CAZGCG010000315.1:0-4401 GCA_964524205.1 uncultured Sphingobacterium sp.
AGGATGCAACAGCGCGCAAATCGCAAACGCAATTGTTCATTTCAAGGTTTGCAAAAGTTTACACCCCAATAGTTTTCTTTTTAGCCCTAGCTCTTGTGGTGGTTCCCTATTTTATTGTAGACACCTATCATTTCTATACATGGTTTTACCGGGCGTTGGTGTTCCTGGTAATCAGCTGCCCCTGCGCATTAGTCGTATCTATTCCGTTAGGTTATTTTGGAGGGATAGGGCTGGCTTCACGCAACGGTATTTTATTTAAGGGCAGCAACTTCCTGGACGTGATGACCAGGGTAAATACTATCGTTATGGATAAGACCGGCACATTAACAAAAGGCGTTTTCAAGGTACAACAAGTGGTACCGGAGGGAATAGAAGCCAATGAATTGGTAAGGCTTACTGCGGCATTAGAACGTAACTCGACTCATCCAGTGGGGAAAGCAATAACAGATTATGCTGACAATGCAGACGATAACACGAAAGCTAAAAACGTGGAAGAAATTGCAGGGCATGGGTTAAAAGGTACGATTGATAATAAAGAAATATTAGCTGGCAATTTAAAATTGCTAAAAAAACATTCAATAACCTATCCACAGGAAATTGAACAGATAGTAGATACAATCGTAGTTGTAGCAATTAGCAATCGTTATGCAGGGTATATAACTATTGCCGACGAAATTAAAGAGGATGCTGCGTCAGCTATCAAAGCCATGCACGATCTGAATATTAAAACGGTTATGCTATCGGGAGACAAACAAGCAGTTGTCGATCATGTTGCCCGGCAAATTGGTCTTGATGAGGCGTATGGGGATTTACTACCCGAAGGGAAAGTAGAAAAAGTTCAATTGCTAAAAGATCAGGGCAGGCATATTGCGTTTGTGGGCGACGGAGTAAATGATGCCCCCGTAGTTGCTCTAGCCGATGCGGGTATCGCAATGGGAGGCTTGGGAAGCGATGCGACAATTGAAACAGCGGATATAGTGATCCAGAACGACCAGCCTTCAAAAATTGTTTCAGCAATTAGGGTTGGAAAGATCACCAGAAATATCGTTTGGCAGAATATTTCTTTGGCTATGGGCGTAAAAATAGTTGTACTCGCCCTGGGGGCAGGAGGGGTAGCGAATTTGTGGGAAGCTGTAATTGCAGACGTGGGAGTCGCCTTGCTGGCGATTTTGAATGCGGTGAGAATTCAAAAGATAAGGCTTTAGGTGGAAGTGCTTAGGTAAAAATGTCTATGGCTAAAAAAACCACATTTAATCGTAACCACAGAAAGAAAAAGAAGCCAATGTCCAGATCCTGGATCATACGAATAATTTTCTATACTATTTTATGTGTTGCGCTAGGTTTAGCGGTAGGACTTAAATTATGGCACTTTTTCACTCACCATATGAATAAATAAAATTACACGTAACGTATGCTTTAACTTTTTAAATAAATGATCTCCTTTCCCTGATCTTGTTATAGGATTGTTAGTACTTGCAATCAGTATTAAAGGCGGTAAGAAATTTTAAGGGCGGAAATAAGAAACTATAAATTGCACTAGAAGTAAAGATTTAACCCATGAAAATAGCGGTAGCACAACAAAATTACCATATTGGAAATTTTGAATTGAACAGCAAAAAAATCATAACTGCAATTGAACAAGCAAAGCAACAAAATGTTGATCTTGTTGTATTTTCTGAACTTTCGGTTTGCGGTTATCCGCCCAGGGATTTCTTAGAGTTCTCTGATTTTATTGATAAATGTTATGAGAGCGTTGAGCTAATATCACAACATACATTTGGAATAGGTGTAATTATTGGTGTACCACAACGAAACCCTAAGATAGAAGGGAAGGATTTATATAATTCCGCCCTATTACTTTTTGATGGTAAGATCATAGCAACTGCTCATAAATCATTATTGCCTACCTATGATATTTTCGACGAGTACCGATACTTTGAACCTGCCAATACTTGGAGTGTAATGGATTTTAAAGGGGAACGAATTGCCCTGACTATTTGCGAAGATATCTGGAATCTTACTGAAAATCCTTTATATCCAACATCTCCTATGGAACTATTGGTTCAGCAAAATCCAACTATGTTGATTAATGTTACAGCTTCTCCATTTGATTACGATCATGATGATGATAGAAAAGAGATTATACTAGAAAATATTAAGCGTTATCACTTGCCGGCAGTCTATTGCAATACTGTCGGGGCTCAAACTGAATTGGTTTTTGATGGTGGAAGCTTGATATTTAATAATACCGGTAGGCTGCATAAAGAATTAAAATATTTTGAAGAGGATTTCTATGTTTTCGATTCCAGGGATTTATTGATCGATGATCAGACAGCAGCTGAATATCAATTTGTAGACACACGAGTTTCAAAGGCGAAAAGCAGAGAAAAATTAGTTGAATATTTAACAAGTGAAAAGAATATAGCTCAGATTTACCAGGCCCTTATATTAGGTATTCAAGACTATTTTAGAAAAATGGGCTTTAAAAAAGCAATTTTAGGTGCCAGCGGTGGAATAGACAGTGCTATAGTGCAAGCTTTGGCGGTTATGGCATTAGGTAAAGATAATGTGCATGTATTATTAATGCCATCAGAATTCTCTACTTCTCATTCCCTTACAGATGCGGAGCAGTTATCAAAAAAATTAGGAAATAGCTTCGATATTATACCTATAAAAAACATATATCAAGCATACCTGACATCATTAAATCCAATATTTATGGATTTGCCGTTTAGCATTGCGGAAGAAAATATTCAAAGCAGAATTAGAGGAAACTTATTAATGGCTTTGGCTAATAAATTTGGATATATTTTACTCAACACAACCAATAAAAGTGAATTAGCTGTTGGCTATGGTACTTTGTATGGAGATATGGCAGGTGGGTTATCCGTTCTTGGCGATTTGTATAAGATACAAATTTATGCACTGGCAAGGTTCATAAATAAGACAGAAGAAATCATTCCTGTTAATATTCTGACTAAAGCACCATCTGCTGAATTGAGGCCTGATCAAAAAGATACCGACAGCCTTCCTGATTATTCTGTTTTGGATCAGGTGCTGTATGCATACATTGAGATGAGAAAAGGATCTAAAGAAATTATTGAACAAGGATTTGACTCAGAACTTATTACAAGAATATTGAAATTGGTAAATACCGCTGAATATAAACGCAATCAGTTTTGCCCAATCATAAGAGTGAGTAGAAAGGCATTTGGAGTAGGAAGAAGAGTACCAATAGTTGGGCAATACTTGTACTAAATCAAATGATTAACTGCTGTTTTTAAGCTATACTTAAAAACTATTAGTATTTAAAGTATTTTCATGCAAAAGAAAAGACATTCGATCATACCCTTATCCATTGGGGAGTTGATTAGCAAGATCAGTTCATTAAAGCGTATTTGGCAACCTGGCTTCCCTGTGCACAATCTAAGCTTTTCTAGCATAATGAGCGTGTTTCCCTCTCCCCAGTCGTTAATGTGTCATTCAACCAGAAATTATATAAAAAGAAATGCTAATTATATAAATCCTTAAATCAAATTAGAATTATCTTTGTTAGATTATTGGATAATTTCAATGTATGAAAAGATCTCTTTCCATAAAGCTAAAAGCAGTCTTACTACTAGTAGTATTTTCCTTAAGTACACTGGTGAGTTTTGCTTGTGCTGCAGGATTAGATATGGGTTATAACAGAGGCCATCATAAAATTCAGGATAACTCAACCTCAAAGGAGCATCCCGGAAATAATCATAACGACTCAAAAAAAGCTCCTCACGGACATTCGTTGTCTGATTTACCGAAAGAACACAGCCACAAAGTTGAAACAGATCATCACGAAAAGAAAAACGATACGTCTAAAGAAAGCACCCCGGATGATTGTTGCAGGGATGAGGCGGCAAAATTTGAGAAGTGTGATAAACTGAGCCAGTCAGCTGTTAATTACAAGCTTCAAGCTGTGTTTATCACTTTATTAATAGATCCTGTTTTCAGTATCGATGCAATCACCTTGTCCCTGCATAATCCAAATTCAAGGTATTTAGTTCGAAATCATCACCCTCCAATAGCGGATACTCGCATAGCTGTCCTTGTGCCCGAAGGGCAAAAGATCCCAATAGTTGTTACCCACGCCTCTCCCCGGCAGAATGCGCGGAGATCCGTCCGCGTTTCTCTCCACTCCAGAGCGACCGTCGTGCCCCACCCACGGAGTGAGCACACAATTATTTTCGAGGGTGCGGAACTCGCGTTGCGCATAACGCAGAGCTTTGCGCAAGCGAGGCAGGCTCTGGCGAAGAAAGTCAACATCGCCTGTCCAAAGGAAGTAATCGATCGACCCTCGGATGTAAGCGAAATTGTTGATGTTATGACGGGTGTCATACTGCGTGAAGATTGCCTGGAGAAGGACTT
>CAZGCG010000316.1:0-2527 GCA_964524205.1 uncultured Sphingobacterium sp.
CTGAATCTATTAAAAACAGCCAAGCCCGTAACCTTAAAAATAGTTGATACAGAATTATCGGAGGCTTTAGCTATTCTTTTTAATGATCAGCCATTGGATTACAGTATTGAGAATAAAACTATTGTAATCAGTGAAAAATTATCTGCAAAAGACAGAAAATCACTGAAGAACATGAGTTTCATGCTGATGGATATCCGTGGTAAAGTTGTTGATTCAAAAGGAGAGACTCTCCCGGGTGTTAGTGTCAGGGTAAAAGGTACTGCTGTTGGAACAACGACAGATGCTCAGGGTAATTTCGTCTTGAATGCTCCTGATAATGGTACTCTGGTTTTCAGTTATATAGGATATATAAGCCAGGAAGTAACTGTTAATGGCAGATCTACCATTAATGTAACTTTGGTTGAAGATTCACAAATGCTTGGAGAGGTTGTGGTAACCGCTCTGGGTATCGAAAGATCCTCTAAATCCTTAAACTATGCCGCCCAGACTGTCAAAACAGCTGACCTTAATCAGGCTAAAGAAACTAACCTGATCAATTCCCTGGCTGGAAAAGTTGCCGGTGTTACTATTACCAAGAATGCAACCGGACCTGGTAGTTCTTCAAATGTAGTTTTACGTGGTCAGCGGTCTGTATTCGGAAGTAACCAACCTTTATATGTTATTGATGGTGTTCCAATGGACAATACCAGTCGTGAGGTGGGTACAGGTGGTACACATGGAAGCCGGGATGGTGGAGATGGTATAGGTATGTTGAACAGTGATGATATTGAAACCATGACTATCCTTAAAGGTGCTTCAGCTGCGGCATTATATGGAAGTGCTGGACAAAATGGTGCTATCATTATCACAACCAAAAGAGGAAAATCAGGTAAGATTACCGTTGATTATACCGGAAATACCACTATTGATCGCCCATTTATCCTGCCTGAAGTACAGTCAGAGTACGGACAAGGCGCTGGAGGTGTTTATAACGCAAACTCTGAAACCAGCTGGGGTCCTAAAATTACAGGACAAACAATTACTTTATGGAATGGTAAGCAAATGGCTATGCAAGGTCAGCCTGATCGTATAAAAGATTTTTATCGTGATGGATCAAGTTTGACAAACACGCTGGGAATTAGTGGTGGTAGTGAGAAAATGCAAACCTATTTTTCATATGGTAATAATAAAGCAAATGGTATTCTTAGAAACCATGTTTTAGACAGACATAATTTTGATTTCAAGATAGATAACACCATTACTGACAAACTTTCATTCTTTACAAAGCTAAGTTATATAGTTGAAGACGTTGATAATAAGCCATTTACTGGTGAAAGAAATGATGCCACAGGTAGTATATACCATGCTCCGGCTTCTATTCCACTGAGTGAAATGCAGAATTACGAATATACTGATGCATTGGGTAACCTTAGACAAAGCTATTGGCTTCCAGGCTCTATTTACTTGTCGAATCCATACTGGAAGATGAACAGGCAGGTTTTCTTCGAACAAAAGCGTCGTATGATTGGCCTGTTACAAGCAAAGTATAAGTTTACTAACTGGCTTGATCTAATGGTTCGCGGTAGTATGGATAGAACTGACGAGGATACTGAAAATAAAATGCATAATGATTCCTATGAACTTTCAGGAAATGGGAACTATTATGAACTTTATGCCGGAAACAGAAGGTTTACCAACGTTGATGCATTACTTTCCTTTAAAAGAGACATTACAAAGGATTTTAATTTAACTGGATATCTTGGAGGTTCAATTCAGGAAACAAAATATGAATCAGTCAGTACCAACGCTAATGGTCTGAACAAACTGGATTACTTCTTCATGTCTAATGCAAGAAATCCAAGAACTACAAACGTTATTGGCCAAACCCCACAAGTGCAGTCTGTGTATGGTACTTCGACTATATCATTCAAGGATTACCTTTATCTGGATATAACTGCCAGAAATGATTGGTCGTCTGCACTTCCTAAAGCCAATCAGTCTTATTTCTATCCATCAGTAGGATTGACTGCTATAATAACAGATATGCTCGATTTGCCTAGCTGGATCTCTTATGGCAAGCTCAGGACTACCTACGCAAAAGCTGGTTTTGGTGGACAACAGTATTTGACGGATAATTATTTTACAGTGGGTGCTGGTGGTGCCATAAATACTCCTAGTGTTAGATCACTCGGGAATTATCAACCGGAAATTACTACTTCATTTGAAGCCGGGTTAGACTGGAGATTCTTTACCAACCGGATAGGGCTTGATGTTACTTATTATAAATCTAATACTGAAAACCAGTTAATTGCTTTGGCTGTTCCAAATGCTACACTCTTTAGTTCTCAGTACATCAATGCCGGATTGATCCGGAATAGTGGAGTAGAAATTATGTTAAGTGGTGCACCAGTTAGAAATCAGAGTTTTTCATGGGACATGATGCTTAACTTCTCTAAAAATGTTAATAAAGTTGTTAGATTGTCTGAGAGGCTCAAAACAGCTGTTTTAGGTGATGACAGACAGGTGCTCGAAACAGTTGAAGAAGGCA
>CAZGCG010000316.1:2627-4385 GCA_964524205.1 uncultured Sphingobacterium sp.
AAAACAGCTGTTTTAGGTGATGACAGACAGGTGCTCGAAACAGTTGAAGAAGGCAAGTCCTTTGGAGAAATGTATATGGCCGAATGGAGTAAAGATGCACAAGGCAGAAGATTAGTTAGTCCTGCAGGTGTTCCAATTCTTACCGGGAAAACAGCTTATGCAGGAAATTATAATCCTAATTATATGCTTGGTGTCAACAATTCATTCACTTTTAAAAATCTTAACCTCAGTTTCTTATTAGATTACAGAAATGGTGGTACAGTTGTAGCCGGTACTTTGGCTGCAATGGATGTGAGTGGTAACTCGAAAAATTCTCTTCAATATAGAGAAACTGGGATTGTTGTGGATGGTTATACTACAGCCGGTGTAAAAAACACAACATCAATTACTGCAGAAAGATACTGGCAATCATTAGGTAACAGAACTCCTGCAAAAGACTTTTATGCTTTTTCTGCGACTAACCTTAGGCTTAGAGAAGTGGTATTTGGTTACAGAATTCCAAATCAGCTTGTTCAAAAATCAGGATTTATTAAAAATGCCAGATTATCACTTGTTGGAAGGAATCTTCTTTTCTTAAAGAAATATGCGCCTTACGATCCTGAGATTGCTACTGCAGTAACTAATAGGGGTGGTATGGAATATTCTTCTTTACCTACAACCCGTAACATTGGTCTGAGCCTGAACGCGTCATTTTAATAGTTAAGTGATTGTTAGATAAATATTAGTATTAATATTAAACTGAATACAATGAAAACTCAAAAATCATTATATAAAAGATGGGCCGGTAGGTTGATGCTATTTTTAGCACCAATCGTAATACTGACTGCCTGTACTAAAAATTTCGAAGAAATAAATAAAAAACCAGATGGTTTAAAGGAACTGACTGCCCCGGATTTGCGTAGTCTTTTCCCCGGTGCATTAGTAGCCGGAGGTGGAATAGGTTATAACGAAACGAGTATGCTCTTGTTTCCTGGAGTATACTCTCAACATTTTGCCGGTACAAACATCAATCAGGAGTCTCACAGATATGTTATTGTGCAAAGATGGCAGGACATATGGCCTGGAACCTATGTGAATGCAATGCCT
The DNA here is from genome assembly GCA_964524205.1 of uncultured Sphingobacterium sp. Taxonomy (GTDB): domain Bacteria; phylum Bacteroidota; class Bacteroidia; order Sphingobacteriales; family Sphingobacteriaceae; genus Daejeonella. Next base: position 3,714 of record CAZGCG010000316.1, read on the forward strand.
AAATTGGTAAATATTATCGAAGCAACCAAAGGTGGAAAAGAACCTAGCATGAATGCAATTGCCAGAATGTGGAAAGTTTTCTGTTTTATGCGTGTGACTGACCAATGGGGTCCGATTCCATATTCCAAAATTGGTAAGGATACTACAGTTGTGAGTTATGATGATCAAAAAAGTATTTATTTTGATTTCTTCAAAGAACTGGATGAAGCAACTACAGATCTTAAAAATAATTTAGCTAAACCTTCATTTGCTACTGCAGATCGGATCTATAATGGAGATAATGCTAAATGGTTAAAGTTTGGAAATACATTGCGCCTGCGTTTGGCGTTAAGAATTTCGGATGTAGAACCTGCTAAAGCTAAAGTGGAAGCAGAGAAGGCATTTGCTGCCGGAGTAATGACATCGGTTGCAGATGGTGCCCATTTTGCAACTAATGCAGATTTTAACAATGGACTGAACAATTTCATGGGCAGAAATGGCTCCAGGATGAGTACTACAATGGAAAGTTTATTAGTTGGCTATAATGACCCAAGGCTGCCTGTATTTTGGAGCCCAGCACTTACTGATGGTAAGTTTCGTGGTGTGAGAAACGGAATGACAGTTGCTCAACAAAATTTGCCTGCAAATAGTATTAACAATAATTCAGCAGTTGGTCCAAAGTATGCTCCTGCC
>CAZGCG010000317.1:0-4374 GCA_964524205.1 uncultured Sphingobacterium sp.
CCTGTTTTGACTCCTAACTGACCAGCTGTGACCATTTTCACCAGCAGGGGACAAGGAGAGTATTTAGTGTTCCCAAAACCATGATATAAAACATTCATTATTGCGAGGCAGACATCAAGCCCTATGAAATCAGCCAATTGTAAAGGTCCCATCGGATGAGCCATGCCAAGCTTCATAACCGTGTCTATCTCATGAACTCCGGCAACACCTTCGTACAAGGTATAAACTGCTTCATTAATCATTGGCATTAGAATTCTGTTCGCAACAAAGCCGGGATAGTCATTTACCTCAACAGGTATTTTGTCCAGTTTAAGAGAGAGTTCCATAATACTCCTGGTAATCTCATCAGAAGTTGAGTATCCCTTGATTACTTCAACCAGTTTCATTACAGGCACAGGATTCATAAAGTGCATTCCAATCACTCTATCTGGTCTTTTGGTTGCCGAGGCGATCGTAGTGATTGATATGGAGGAAGTATTTGATGCAAGAATGGCTTCAGGTTTACAGTACAAATCAAGGTCTCTGAATATTTGTAGTTTAGTCCCCTGGTCTTCAGTTGCAGCTTCAATGATCAGATCAGAGTCATGTACTGCTATTGCCAGATCAGTAAAAGTTTTAATATTATTGATGGTCTTTTGCTTCAGTTCATTAGTAATCAAATTTTTGGCAATCTGACGATCCAGATTTTTATGGATGGTTTCCATCCCCTTTTTTAGACTTTCTTCTGAAATATCTACCAGATGGACTATATAACCCGACAAGGCAAAAGTATGTGCAATGCCATTGCCCATTGTTCCGGAGCCGATAACTGAAATTGTTTGCATATTGATTTTGTAGAAATTAAAATTCAGGATTACTATGCTGATGCTCAAATTTAGGAATGATTATCCGTTTATTTTCTTATGCCCTAAAAGAAGTTTTTTTCATAGTTGGAGTAAATATTAAGCGGATTTTTTTCATTGTGTAACAAGCGCTGTTACTTAGGTAAAAGCATGATTATTTGGACTATATTGAGAATAATTTTTCATTTTTTGATTAATAATTAGTTTCCCCTGCAGGGAAATCATTGTCATAGAGTTATAAATTCTTTACAACGTCACATTTTTGTTACTCTAAAGTTACAGTTGGAATACACGAATATTGTGTTAGAACACTTAATATTGCGCCCTGAAGTCCGTGTCTGCGGATGAAAACCAATTATCTAATTAAACAATATAAAAATGAAAAGAAAATTACTAGCTTTCTTATTATTTGGCTTGTTCGCTGTTACCAGCGCAATAGCACAAAATAAGACTATCACTGGTAGAGTTGTTGGAGCTGATGACGGTCTCCCTCTGCCTGGTGTATCAGTGCGCGTTAAAGGTGGTACTGCAGGTACGACAACGGGTGCTGAAGGAAATTATTCCTTAAATGTACCTGCTAACGCCTCTGTGTTAACATTTACATACATCGGTTATGTTTCACAGGAAATTACAATCGGTTCAGGAAGTCGTGTTGATGTACGTTTAATTACTGATGCAAAACTGCTTTCTGAAGTTGTTGTTGTGGGTTATGGTGCTCAGAGTCGTGCATTAAGTACTCAATCAACAGCAACAGTAAGTGCTGAATCATTCAAAAACGTTCCGATTATTAGTCCTCAGCAAATTTTGCAAGGTCAGGCAGCCGGTGTTAACATGGTGAATTCATCAGGTCTATTGGGAGCTGCTTCACAAATCACTATCCGTGGTGGTTCTTCTTTAACAGCAGGTGGTCAGCCACTTTATGTAATTGATGGTGTTCCATTGAATACTGGAAATTACACTCAGACACAAGGTGCTCCTGCAGGAGCAGGATTGAACCCATTATTGAATATCAATGCAAATGATATCGAGAGTATGACTGTACTTAAAGATGCTTCTGCAGCTGCTATTTACGGTTCAAGGGGTTCAAATGGTGTTATTTTGATCAAGACAAAGTCTGGAGCAAATAACTCTGCCACTAAAATAAACATCGATTACTTCAATGGAACATCACAGCCTACTGATATTCTGAAGTATATGACTGCTGATCAGTGGAGAACTTTCCGCAGAGATTATCTGGTAGCAAATAATACTGCAGTTCCTGCTTATCCTACAACCAGCTTTGACTGGGCTGATGCAGTGGTAAGAACAGGAAAAATGAACAATTTCAACGCAAGTGCTTCAGGAGGTAATGATAAAACTAAATTCTACCTTGGAGGTACATTCGCTGATGAGTCTGGTTATACAATAGGAAATGACCTTGAGCGTTTATCAGGCCGTTTTAACTTCAACCATAACATTAGCGAAAAAGTTAGAGTTGGATTGAACTACAATTTAGCAAGAGTTAATTCAGACCGTATTGGTGCTGAAAATAGTACTTATGCTCCTTTAACTGCTGCTTATTTACAGCTTCCTTATGTTACGCCTTACGATGCTAACGGAAACTTTGTAAACACGGGCTTTGTTCAAAACGTATTAGGTCTAGAAGCTACTGGTTTTAACTATTTAAATTCAACCCGTAATACCGGTAATGCATTTGCTGAAGTGGATATTGTAAGTGGTTTAACATTCAAAACTGACTGGGGTATTGATAATGCCTTATTCGATGAAAAATACCGTGAGGTTGATGTATTTACACCCGATGGTTACGGATACATATCAAGACGTTCAGATAACAAATGGTTGACTTCAAATACCTTAAACTATAATAAGATTATTGGTCAAAAGCATTCTATCACTGGATTATTGGGTTACTCATTCGAAACTTCAAGATATACCGCTGGTTTATTTGAAGGACAAGGATTTGCAAGTGATGCTTTACCAAATCTTGCTTCGGCGTCTACTCCAATCACTGCTTCTGAAGAAGGTTCAGAGTGGGCTTTAGAGTCTCAGTTCGCTCGTTTAGGCTATTCTTATTCTGATAAATATCTTTTAGAGGGTACAGTTAGAAGAGATGGTTCATCCCGTTTTGGTTCAAACAAGAAGTATGGTGTTTTCTATGCTGCTTCTGCAGGATGGATTATATCAGGTGAGAACTTCTTTAATAAGGATAATAAAATTGCTCAGTTCCTGAAATTAACAGCCAGTTATGGTATATCAGGTAATGATCAGATTGGTTACTTTGATTACCTGGGTACATTCGGTGCTGGTGCTGCTTATAATGATGCTTCTGCGTCTACTCCTGCCCGTGTTGCCAATCCAAACTTAGGTTGGGAAGAAACTGAGCAAATGGATATTGGTCTTACTACCAGATTATTCAATGCAGTTGATTTGCAATTAAATTATTACAACAAGAATACTAAAGGCTTGTTGGCCAGTGTTCCTTATCCATTCACCACTGGTTTTGCTTCAGCAACTCAGAATGTTGGTGAGATGAGAAACAGAGGTTTTGAGGTTACTTTAGGTACTCAGAATGTTAGAACTGAAAACTTCTCCTGGACGACAAATTTCAATATTGGTTTCAACAAAAACACAGTATTGTCATTACCTGAGAATAAAGACCCTGAAGGAAGAAACTTCGTTGCGGGTACATCTACAGCTCAGAGAGCAATTGTTGGAAATTCAAGAAACTCATTCTACCTGATCAGATACAAAGGAATTAATCCTGCCACAGGTGATGCTGAATGGTTGAAAAAAGATGGTACTCCAACAACAACTCCGGTTGCTGCTGATCGTGTAATCGTTGGTCATGCAGATCCTGATTTTGTTGGTGGTTTCACAAATACCTTCCGCTTCAAGGAATTTGATCTGAGTGCATTCTTTAACTTTGCTTATGGTAACAAAGTCTTAATTGACGGTTTACGTTTTACTGAAAACTTCGCAACAGGTTCATACAATAAGAGTACAGATTTGTTAAACTACTGGAAAGCTCCAGGGGATCAGGCATTTGCGCCACGTTTGAATAGCCCTACCCGTGCTACTTATAGTCAGTTGTCAACAAATCAATTACAGGATGGATCTTATGCAAGATTGAAAACTGTGACACTTGGTTACAACCTGCCTGCATCAGTAATTGGTAAAACTAAAGTATTGCGTTCTGCAAGGATTTATGTCTTAGGCCAAAATCTTTGGACAATTCAGAACAAAGATTTCAGAGGACCAGATCCGGAGGTTTCTGCTAACGGAGCAAGTAACCTTGTTATGGGTGAATCATTCTTCGCTTTGCCACAGGCTAAATCTCTTACTTTTGGTATCAACATAGGACTTTAATATAAGAAATAATGAAAATAAAATATATAATAGCAATTTCAGCACTAGCATTTTCACTGAGTTCATGTGAAAGTAAATTAGCGCTGACACCAGAGCAGGATTTGACTGAAGAGACTATCTTCAGTAGTCCTTCTACTGCAAGAAGTGCCGTATTAGGTATATACAG
>CAZGCG010000318.1:0-4358 GCA_964524205.1 uncultured Sphingobacterium sp.
GACTTTGTACTTTTCAGGAACTGAAAATTCAATTTCTGTTGGCAGACATTCAATGGTTTCACACTTTGTACAACGAAAGTGAAAATGATGCTTCGGAATTTGCTTTTCATCACATTTTACACAGACAGCGAAATATTGTTTACCGTCATCAGCTACAATTTTATGGACAATTTCATCTTCACAAAAACGATTTAAAATTCTGTAAATAGTTGCTTTATCAGCTTCTATATTCATTTGCTTGACAATAGCATCTTGACTCATCGCCTTTCTTTTACTTGTCAATACAGACAATACAGCTTCTTGTGTTGCAGTATTCCTTCGTTTCATCATAGTACAAAGTTAATAAACATTGCTTAATGCGACATAATTACAATAACTTAATGCGACTTAGTTGCATTAATAAAAAAATGTTTTACTTTTGCCAGAAGCATAATAAATGAAAAGAAGAGAAATTCTAAAACAAGGTGGGCTTGCTCTAATAGCATTTGCTTTACCATTTCCTTTCCCGCCATTTGCAAAATATAACAGTATGACAGACAAGAAAAAATTTGAAGTAATCATAATTGGTGGTAGTTATGCCGGACTTTCTGCGGGAATGGCATTAGGACGGTCAATGCGAAAAGTTTTAATCATCGATGCAGGTAAGCCTTGTAACATTCAAACACCACATTCCCACAATTTTCTAACCCAAGATGGAAAAACACCCAAAGAAATTTCTACAATTGCCAAGCATCAAGTGGAAAAATACAAGACCATAAAATTTTATCAAGCCAGGGCAATTAAGGGAGTAAAAACGGCAAATGGATTTGAAATAACAACAAATACAAACGAGATATTCACAGCCAAAAAATTGATTTTCGCCACAGGAATCAAAGATTTTATGCCTGATATAAAAGGTTTTTCAGAATGTTGGGGTATTTCGGTTATACATTGTCCGTACTGTCATGGTTATGAATTTCGTAAAAAAGCAACAGGCATTTTTGCAGATGGTGAAAGGGGATTTCATTTGGCATCTTTGGTAAATAATCTTTCCGAAAATGTTACTTTACTAACCAATAGTAAGGCAGATTTCAACGAAGAACAAATAGCCAAACTCAAAAAGCATAACATTGAAATCATAGAAAACCACATTGCAGAAATAGAACATAAAGACGGGAATATCAAACAAGTAATTTTCTCCGATGGCACTAAAAAAAAATTTGATGCACTTTATGCTTCATTGCCATTTACGCAACATTCAGAAATACCTGTTTCATTAGGTTGTGAATTAACAGAACATGGCTATATCAAAGTAAGTCCGTTTCAAGAAACAAATATTAGTGGTGTTTTTGCTTGTGGCGACAATACAAATATGTTACGCTCAGTTGCTAATGCAGTGTATTCGGGCAATTTAACTGGTGCGGTGGTAAATGGTAAATTAGTTGAAGAAACCTTTTAAAAATGATAGAAGTCTTTATTACAGATATTTCAAATAAAATTCAAGCTGAAAAAGTCTTGAACAATCTTCAGAAAAAACATCCTGATTTGAAAATTAATTATGACCTAAGCGAAACGGAACTGGCTTTTCCTTGCGGACACACAATTTTACGAATTGAAGGAATTGATGTAAATACAAAAGCCATAATGAAAATAGTTATTGACTTAGGTTTTCAAAGTGAAATTTTAGAAGATAAAATTTGTAATTAACTACAGAATCTATGGCAGAGTTTTGGGAACAAGCATTTAATGAGAAACAAGAAATGTGGGGTTTAGAACCTGCTAAATCAACTATTTTGACAAAGAACTTTTTCATAGAGAAAGGAGTAAAAAATGTACTTGTTCCAGGAATTGGTTATGGACGAAATGCTCAAATATTTGTAGAGAATGGAATGACAGTTACAGGTATTGAAATTTCTGCAACCGCCATTGAATTAGCCAATAAGCATTTTGGACAAGGCTTGACAATTTATCAGGGTTCTGTTACAGAAATGCCTTTTGACGACAACCAATATGATGGAATTTTTTGTTATGGATTAATTTATTTGTTGGGCAAAGACGAAAGAAAAAAACTAATCCAAGACTGTTACAATCAACTTGCAGAAAACGGTTTTATGATATTTACAGCAATAACTAAACAAGCCCAAACATACAGACAAGGAACACTCATAGATGTAGACAGATATGAAATGTTTGGTGGCGTGAAAATTTTCTTTTACGACAACGAGACTATAAATGAAGAATTTGGCAAAGCAGGATTATTTGATATTTCAGAAGTAACAGAGAACTATCCTTTTTACTTGATAAAATGTAGAAAGAATGAAACGGAATGACAAAAGAATAACAGCCCATAACGAAGGATTATCTGGAATTGGGGCAGAATTGTTAAACTTGAGCATTAGTATTTCTAATTAACATTTGTGGTTTATAGGACATTTTTGCCTTGAAATACCCAAATCACAAAGTCCCAAACCTTCAATCTGTCTAAAAACCTCTCTATGTTTCCCATATATTTTAATAAATATTGACCCTTGATTTTTGCGCTTCTGGATAAATTCCAATATGAAATTCATCACGTGAAAAGGCAGAAATCAGACGGATTTTTTCTGTTTAGAAATACATTGCTCGTTCCCAGCTTAGATTATGGTAAATCTTCCGCAGGGAAAACCATGAGCTGACTCAACGCCTCATTCTCACCCATAATGATATAGTTTCCACCCTGTGAAGTTGCCATCGATGCAATCTGGAATCCGCGCCAGTTAATCCCCTGTTCCAGTCCGGGACTAATCATTTTGAACTCGGGATTACCAAGATCACGGAAGCCTTTTTGGGGATGATAACTAAAAAGGTGCGCATACCCGGGAGAGGCTCCGGCCACACCGTAGAGCATTCCATTTTTTCCGGGGGTCATAGCCATAATGCGCGGCATCATGATGGGCTTGCCCAGGTTTACGATTGTTTGCTTAACAGGATCAAGCCGGAACAATTGCCCGTCGGCAGCATTGCTGCCGTAAATTGCACCTCCCGGCATTTTGACCCAGGAATCAATGCGCCCTATTGCTTCCCGTCCCCATACAAAGGGGAGTTCATCTTTCAGAATTGAAAACGAGCTGTTAGCCGGATCGAAACAAAACAGTTTATTGATAGATCGGCTACCATAGATGCGGCCCTGCTGGTCAATAACCAATGCACGCCCCAGGTAATCCTCCGGTTCCAAAGCAAAAGAATGATAGGTGTCAAGATCTTTTTCAGACGGAACCGTTTGAACATAAACCTGGGTTTTACCTGTTTTCAGGTTAAACCTGAAGAATTTGCCGGAAGGATGTACAATTCCGTAGAATTCGTTTTTATCCGGATTGAATGTCATAGCAAAGATCCCCTCGCCGGCCACAGGTTCCCCAAGGTCTTTAACAGCAATCTGGCCCTGAGTGTTTACCTGCAGTTCAATTATATGTCCACCCAGCCCTGTTCCGGGCTGAGGCATGGTACCGGCATAAAAAACGTTTCCGGATTTTGCTGCGCTAAATCCAGTTCCGATGCTTAACTGTCCTTTTACTACCTCGTCGAGTTGTTTAACCGCAGTCAGTTTACGCTGCGAAAGAGAACTGCTGAACAGCAGTGGCGACAATCCTTTTTCTGCGCTTGTACCACCTAAAACAAAATCACCGGAAACAGTAAGGGAGCTCATTGCGTTCCGGTACATCGGCATGCGCAGTTCATCTGTGTTTTCAAGTGAGGTTTCTATTGCAAAACTGCCTTTGGGATTAAAGAATGTATACTGCGCATTCCCAATAACAGGAACAAAGAATAATGCAATCAGGGAATAAATAATTCGATTGTACATATTATTTCACCTCCTTTTCAGGGTTAAATTTTATTAAAAAGGGTACACTGCCGTTCTCACTTCTGTCCGGTCTTTTACGGCCGGCAAAATACATGTTGCCATCCTTATCCCGGATATCGGAACCTGTTACCTCTGTTAAGCGGCCGATCGGAAAATCTAAAAGAATGTTTGCCTTCCGTTGTTCAGGATCGAATTCAATCAGTACCGTTTTGTCTTTCCGCACATAATTGCCATGACCGCCGATTACATAATAGAGTTTACCATTCAGACCTATATTTAAATTAGGTACATAGGGTTTCCACTCTTCCCCTTTGGCCATTTCATATACACCACCCAAATCTTCCCATTTACCGATCCCAGTTTCCTGGGGATAAAATGCCACCAGTTTAGCACCATAGGTAACCAGGTAAATGGCTTTTTTATCGTGATCTTTAGCATAAGCGGTAACACCCGTTACGATTTTTCCACCGGGAGTGCCCGGAAAGGCAGGTAAACTTTGTTTTGCAAAAACCAGCTTACCGGTAGATTTCTCATATTT
>CAZGCG010000319.1:0-4322 GCA_964524205.1 uncultured Sphingobacterium sp.
GCCAGAGAGAGGATAAGTTTTTTGATCTGGTCAAAGCTCTTGATCAGGTTGAGGGAATTGATAGAATACGGATTTCTTCAATTGAACCCAATCTGTTGAGTAATGAAATCATAAAATTTGTTTCCTTGTCCAATAAATTTGTTCCCCACTTTCATATTCCGCTTCAATCAGGCAGTAATAAAATATTGGGTTTGATGCGCAGGCGATATAAGCGCGAATTATATGCCGATCGGATTAAGGAAATCAAAAGACTAATGCCCGATTGCTGTATCGGGGTTGATGTTATTGTTGGATTCCCGGGCGAAAGCCGCGAAGACTTTCTGGAAACCTATAATTTTCTGAATGAACTGGATGTTTCCTATTTGCACGTATTTACTTATTCTGAGCGTGAAAATACTGATGCTGCTGAGATGAAGGGCTCTGTTCCCGGTTCGCAAAGGGCCGATCGGAGTAAAATGCTGCATATTCTTTCCGAGAAAAAACGCCGGGCGTTTTATGAAAGTCAGTTAGGAAAAATGGCAGAGGTGCTTTTTGAGGCTGATCATAAAAATGGATTCATGCATGGATTCAGCCGGAATTATGTGAAAGTGAAGGCTCCGTATGATCCGTTGCTGATCAATGAGATGCGTCAGGTAAGACTGGAAAGTATTGCCTCTGATGGTGATATGGAAATTTCTGAATTGGCAGAAACCTTTGTTCATTGAACATAGAGCCTTCCTGTACGGGATGTCTTATTCCTGATTTATTTCTTTAGCATTTATTAACATTGTAAATTATAACAAGATTGTATATTTAGCCTATGTTTCCAACCATAACCCACCTCATTGAATATTTAACAGGTATCAATATACCACTGCCAATTCAAACTTTCGGATTTTTCGTTGCTATTGCTTTTGCAGCGGGTTATTGGGCGCTTTCTCAAGAGTTTAAAAGAAAAGAAAAACTGGGACTTGTGCTGCCTTTTACCCGTGAGATCAAGGTAGGGGAGCCGGCAAGTACTCAGGAATTGGTATTTAATGGAATATTTGGTTTTTTAGTGGGTTATAAACTTCTGGATGGACTATTAAATTATTCCGCATTTGTAGCCAATCCTCAGAGTTTCATTTTATCGGCAAGAGGAAGCTTTCTTGGTGGTTTATTGTTAGGAGCCTTATTTATCTATTGGGCTTATTCTGAAAAGAAGAAAGAGCAGCTAAGTCAGCCAAAAATTGTAAAGGAACTTGTCCATCCTTACCAGATCATGGGCACACTATTAATGTGGGCCGCTATTTGGGGTTTTCTGGGAGCCAAAATATTTCATAACCTGGAATATTGGGATGACTTTGTTCAGGATCCGATTGGAGGGCTGTTATCCTTCAGTGGTTTAACCTTTTATGGTGGTTTGATTATGGGTGGTGCTGCCGTAATTTATCACGCCAATAAGTATGGTATCAAATGGATCCACATGCTTGACATTGCAGGTCCGGGAATGATGTTAGCTTATGCTGTTGGTCGTATAGGATGTCATCTCTCGGGTGATGGCGACTGGGGTATTGAAAATCTAGCTCCAAAGCCATCATGGTTAAGCTGGGCACCTGATTGGGTATGGGCCTTTAAATATCCGCATAATGTGGTGAACAGCGGGGTTCCGATACCCGGTTGTACCGGTCCGTTTTGTAATGAACTACCTTTACCAGTCTTTCCTACACCTTTTTATGAGGTGCTAATGGGTTTGTTCATATTTGCACTTTTATGGGGATTCAGACATAAAATTAAAACACCGGGTATCATGTGGTCTTTATACCTTATATTTAACGGTCTGGAGCGTTTTCTGATTGAAAGTATCCGTGTAAATTCTCAATACCATGCCTTTGGACTTGCTTTTACACAAGCTGAGATGATTTCTACTATTCTCATATTACTTGGTATTTTTGGGATATTCTGGTCACAAAAGAATGCTGACAAATATTCAATGCCAATAAAATCCTGATCTATGGATCTTTCAAAACTTACAGCCGGTGTAATTTCTTTAAGCAAAGAAGTTGGTGAATTTATTCGAAAAGAGTCTCTGGTATTCGAGCGTGAACAGGTGGAGTATAAAGGACTTCATGATATGGTTTCGTATGTTGATAAAACAGCAGAAATAGCCCTTGTTAAAGGCCTGAGATTGTTACTTCCTGAAGCTGGATTTGTAACGGAAGAAAAAACCACCACCATCACCGGTGAGAAGTACGATTGGATCATCGATCCGCTCGACGGAACAACAAACTTTATACACGGACTTCCTACCTATTCCATTAGTATAGCTCTGCAATGCGATGATGAACTCATTCTGGGAGTGGTTTATGAGATAAACAGGGATGAATGTTTTTCAGCCTGGAAAAATGGAGGGGCATACTTAAATAGTAAACGGATCTCGGTATCAAAAGCATCCAGGATAGAAAATACCCTCCTTGCAACAGGTTTTCCTTATTATGAATTTGGAAAACTTGATGCTTATCTGGCTGTTTTGAAAGAATTGATGCAGCGATGTCATGGGGTCAGAAGAATTGGTTCGGCTGCCATTGATCTTGCCTATGTAGCCTGTGGGAGGTTTGATGGTTATTTCGAGTTTAATCTCAATTCATACGATGTTGCTGCAGGAATCGTATTGGTAAGGGAAGCGGGTGGCCAGGTATTTGATTTTACCGGTGGAAATAATAGTATTGAACGGAGGGAAATGGTCGCAACAAATGGATTAATCTCTGCTGAATTACTTCTTATATTAGAGGAGAAATTCAATTAATATAATTTCAATTATTAAAATTCAATATGTTTTGATAGCCATTTTCCTAATACCTATTGCCCATTACCTATTTCCCATTTCCTAATATAAAACACACAATATCATGTCAAACACAAAAAAAATCCTGATTACCCTTCTGGCGGTATTTATTATTATTCAATTATTCAGGCCTGAAAAGAATCAATCGGCTGCCGAAAGTCCGAATGATATTTTTGCTCATTATCAGGCATCTGAGAACACGAAACAACTCATTCATACTGCATGTTACGATTGCCATTCTAACAATACGGTATATCCCTGGTATGCTGAAATACAGCCGGTTGCCTGGTGGCTTGCTGATCACGTTAATGAAGGAAAATCTGAATTGAATTTTTCTGAATTTGCTAGCTATGCACCCAAAAAAGCAGATCATAAAATGGAGGAATTTGTTGAAATGATCAAAGAAGGAGAGATGCCACTTAAGTCATACACACTGATACACGGAGATGCTAAATTGTCGGATGTGCAGCGAGCTGAACTATCGAAATGGGCAGAAGATGTTCGCACTCAGATTCAACCGAATATAAAGTAGGTAGGGAATAGGGAATTGGAAATTGGAAATAGGAAACAGGGAATAGGAAATTTGAAACAGGGCCACGATAGCTATCGGCTAGACAATAGATAATGGAGAATAAATAAAAAGCCCCTCTTCGGATTTAATCTGAAGAGGGGCTTTTCTTTTTATGATATTATTCTTTATAAAGCTTCGGATACTACTTCGGTTACTTCAGGAACCATTCGTTTTAAGAGATTTTCAATACCTGATTTAAGGGTAATTGTTGATGAAGGGCATCCGCTGCATGAACCGCGTAACTCAACGGTAACAATACCTTCTTTAAATGATCTGTAGCTGATTGCACCACCATCCTGTTCAACTGCAGGGCGAACATAATCATGCAATATCTGCTGTATTTTTATTTCAGTCTCAGAACCTTCAAAATTCGCCAGAGCTTCTTCTTTCTCAACGATATTAAGTTCAGATTCGACTGCACCTTTTACAAATTCTTTCAGAATGGGCTCAATATCCTGCCAGTCTGCAGTTTCAGATTTGGTGATCGTAACGAAATTGCTTGCAAAAAATACACCGGTGACAAAGTTGAACTTAAAGAGCTCACGCGCAAAATGCGACTTCTCTGCACTTTCCTTATTAGGGAAGTCGATGCTGTTATTAGTAAGTAACTTATTAACCAAAAACTTACGGGTAGCAGGATTTGGAGTAATCTCAGTATATACGTTTGTTGTTGAAGTTGCAGTGCTCATATTCATGTATTTATATACAAATTTACTAATTTTTAAACTCCTGAACAGCCGAATTAAAGTTATGACACATGAATGACTGCCTGAATTCCTGTGTAATTAGAAGGAGAAATCGCCTTCAATTCCTTTTTTACCTCGTCAGAAATATCAAGTTTGTCAACAAATTCGGCAATGGTATTACGATTGATCTGCTGATTGGTCCGCGTTAGGTCTTTCAGTGCTTCATAAGGATTTGGATAGGCCTCACGTCTCAGAATGGTTT
>CAZGCG010000320.1:0-4313 GCA_964524205.1 uncultured Sphingobacterium sp.
AAAGGAAGAAGACTCAGACTTTTTAGAACCTTTCTGCGATCCATAATATTATTTTATTAAAATTTTAAATGCGTTTAATTAATCAACATAAGCGATACAGGCCACCTGACAAAGGATACCTTCCCTGCCCATCTGGCTCGTTTTAGATCCACTGTAGGAACGGACAGGTGGATTTTCAGGGAAAAACTCAGCATAAGCCTCATTGAGCTTTGCCATGTTTTTGTTTGGTTCGGCTACAGTCATCTGTATCTTCAGCACATTAGCCATCGATGATCCTGCACCTTCCAGAATTCCCTTCATGGTTGTCAGCACACTGCGGATCTGCACCTGAATATCTCCCGGCTCAGCTCTTTGGTTTGCATACCAGCCACCAATTCCACCAATGAACAATAAGTGCCCTGAACGAAGGCAGGAGCCCGCAGGTGTTTTAATCAATTCTTTCTTTGGAAGCCATTCTTCAGATGCTCCTGCAGCTGATTCAGCATCGGTTCCGGCATGGTGCTTCGCAATAGCAGCACTGGCAACTCCTGCGAGTGGAATGATGCTCAGCCCCTTTAATATTTCTCTGCGTTTCATCGATTTTATTTGTCTTTTACTATGTCTAAATATAAATAAAAATGGAAGGAATAATTATCAGTATGGTATTATTTTGAATCCGGAACCGCAAGACCAATCTCCTTTGATAATTTTAATACTTCACCCATAATCAGCGGCTCGATCGATTCTTTCCATTTTGCAGGCAATCCGAAAGCCATCTGTGAGGTATGACCTTCATATCCGCCCTCACGAAGAATTTCTACAGTAGGAATATAGGCCATCACATCATTAGAGTAGCCCATCACAAAAAGCTCAGAACCAAAGATCTTTTTTAATTTGATCGCATAATCTACAACCGGCTCACCACCCAGAGCTACCACCGACTGATCGCCTAACTGCCAGAACTGAACAGGATAAGGATAGTTGCTCAAAATGCGTTCTCCCTTTTCATATTTCCGTATCATTTCAAGAGCCCAGTTCCTGATGTAACCGCTTTCTTTGACAAGCATTTGGTTTAACTCTTCCCTGCCCGGTGGGTTTTCAAATTCAATATTTACTTCTGAATAGGCGGTTTTCAAACGTGGTTCCAGTTCCCTCATCTCCCCTTCCAGTACGGCATCCACAGCCAATGCCAGTTCCTGTCCATATTGTTTGGCTAATGGAACTGTTTTGCGCGGAAGGGCATTCTGGTTTCCACCGCAGCCCTGAAAAAATAAGGCAGTGGCTCCGGGATGTGCTTTTTCTACCTGAATCTGTGCATAGCCTGCATAATCTCCCGACCATTCATAACCACTTAATACCGTATTATGACAGGCATATCCAAAAGCGATGGCCAGTACTTTTCCCTGTTTATCACTTACCCTGATTACCGGGACAGCATAATCACTCGGTCCTTTCAGATCAGTCTGGGCATCGATTTTAGTCTCAATATTATTCCTCCTGTTTACTGCAAAGCGAGTGATTCCATTTTGTGTCGAAATGTTAACAGGTTTCATTGAATTTAAGGCCTTTTTGACCAATACTTCTATCTGAGCTTCAAATTTTATTGTATAAAGCCTGATATCTTCTTTTTGCTGAGCATTTAAAGGGTATAGTGCATGCAATGCATCCTGCAGCACCGGGCCAGAATGGGTATGTGAGGTATTGAAAATGATCTGACTGCGTGAAAGCCTGAAACTTTTTTCAAGTCGGTTTCGGATATTATCAGAAATGCTTTTTGGAATGCCTGATAGATCGGTAGTGATGAGCAGCGCTTTTTTGCCTGCAGCATCTTCAAATACCAGAGCTTTTGCCCAAAGTTCATGTAACTTACCTTCCGAAGGGTGGGTACGGGCCGCAAATCCTGCCATCCACATTGACTTTTCCGGAGTTATGATTACACTCGCAACGCCGGCTCTCCATCCAGGCTGATTCTTATCCTGGGCGGATATAATTTGACTGGATATAATATTTAGAGAAAAAAATATAATTAGAACGAGATTTTTTTTCATAGCATGATAAAAAATAAGCAAAATTTTGATGCCCTATTCAGAAGATGTTATTTCAGAACCTTATTGTAGTACCTGCTTATACTTTAAAAGATCTGCTTCCAACTCTTTGTATGGAATATCCTGAACACTATAATTCTTATCAATAGCAATACTTGCGGCAATTGCTGCTGACTGCCCAAGTACCATAAAAACAGGCTCCATACGGATGGATCCAAAGGCGATATGAGTTGCAGAGAGACAGGCAGGCGCAAAGAGATTATTTACTTCTGATTTTTTTGGAACTATTGACTTATAACTTATCGGGTAAGGGCTTGCAACATGCGCTTCAACATTGCCTTCGTTTTTTACGTAGCCATTCACATCCACATAACGTTTGATGTTGTGAGAATCCATGCCATAAGCGCCCATTCCAACCGGATCTTCAGCAATAAGCAGGCGCTCACAATTTTTTTGCGTCATCACATAATCACTGATCATACGTCTTGCTTCCCTGATGTATAATTGCCCCTGCCAGCCATCTTCCCTTTCATATTCATCCTTGCAGGTACCCCATGTAGAAACCACATCACGCACTTTTTTAGGAATGCGGGGATGGTAGGCCAATGACCACATTAAGCCCTGCTGATATTTTCGATGGCGTTCAACTATCTTTTCACGCTCTTCATAAGTCGCTTCCGGATAGTCGTAGTTCTGACCAATAAAATCAGTTGAAAATCCTTTCTGGTTATTGGTATCTGTTTTACGGTTAGGCATATCCGAATTTATCCAGGGTACTAATGGGTCGCCATAGTCATACATTTTTTCGATGGGACCTTCGGCAGCTTCGTAGTTTCTGAATAATAATTCATAGTCCAGTTCTTTATAACCAGCAGGCTTGGCAAATGGTATTCGGTTATCAGGATGGTTGGTCAGGGTCATACGGAAGCAATAGGTCTGTATCTTATTGTCTCCTGTCCCATCAATTCCTGGTTTGCCGGGTGTGATAAATGGAAGAAGTCCGCTTTTAGGATCACCTTTTTTAATGTATGGATCAACACCTTCAATGAAGTTATGATTATAAGTGTTCATTGAAATTGTTCTGCGAAGGGTCAGGCTAATTTTGTTGGCCTGTATGCCGTTTAATGTTTCCCCGTACTGAGAATTAGATTCACGTCCAACAGTATAGCTTACACCGGCAGCAGCCATTAGATCACCTTCATAAGTGGCATCGATAAACATCTTGCCCTGGTAAACCTGACCGCTTTCCATTTGTATGGAGGTTATTTTTCCGGAGGTTTTTTTGACCCCGCTTTTACGGTTTAATCGCTGATTATATACCAGCTCAATGTTTTTTTCCTTGCTTAACATCTCCTTAAAGATCTTCAATGCCGCCGAAGGTTCAAAGGTCCACATCGCATCTTCGTGCGCCGCGCTGGTTGTTTGTCCGCCATCTTTGTAAGTTTCCCTTTTCTGCCATACCCAGTTTTCAGGCTTTTGATAATAGGCTTTTACCTGCTGATAGAATTCACGTGATAATCCTCCGATAGCCTGTTTGTTCCCAATATCCGTCTGTCCTAGCCCGCCAGTTGTAAGTCCGCCAATTCTGTTTGTTGGCTCAATTAATATCACTTTTTTTCCCATTCTCGAACTTTGAATGGCTGAGCTGATACCTGTTGAGGTGGCACCATAGACCACGATATCATAGTTTTGGATAGTTTGGCTGAAAGTGGACTGGTTTCCCGAGCAAATTAGAATCAAAAGCAGAATGCCGATTCTTTTAATGGACTTTGGAGAAAAATTTATCATATACATAAAATCTGTTCTATCAATATTGAAATACAACTAAACTAAAACTAAGGAAATATTTGTGTTTTCTGAATAATATGTTTTAGATGTTTTTCCCTGTGGTCGGTGTTATCACCGACCACTTTTTGATTTTATTATTGTAACCCAAACCGATTTCCCTTATCCTCGCAAATCGCTTATATTTAATTGCAATATCCCCCTAGAAAAGCTAATTGATTTTTTAAACGAAAGACGACATAAATAAGCTTAAAAAACGGAATATGAGAATAATAAAGAGCTCTATAGTAATAGCATTTTGTCTGTCATTGTTTCCTGAAATGAGTTTTGCTCAGGGAAAACCTAAACCAAATGTTATTATTATCATAACAGATGATCAGGGTTACGGGGATCTTGGCATCACAGGAAATCCGCATGTTAAAACCCCTGTGATTAATAAGTTTGCGACTGAAAGTATTCGCTTTAATAACTTTTATGTGTCGCCGGTTTGTGCACCAACCCGTT
>CAZGCG010000321.1:0-4299 GCA_964524205.1 uncultured Sphingobacterium sp.
ACCGTTGTTTTACCGCTACCTATCCCACCTGTTATACCAATCTTCAGCATCACTTTTGAATTATAAAATCTAATGTCTGTGGTTCAATTTTTACAAGTCTGGAAAATTTCGGAATACGGATTATTCTAATCGGCAACTGGGTATATCCATTCTCTTTCCAATTATTCAGATCAACAAACAATTCAAAATCACTTCTATCAATTTCTTGATATTTACTTAAAGGGCTAAGCAAAGTAACCTTCACCTTATCGGGAAGTAATTTGACATTCCTGAACTCATTATTGTTCTGAACCTTAACAGGTATTTCAATTACTTTTTCAGTGAACTCATCAATATTTAGTCTAAGATCAACAAAGCCGGGATGAATTGTAATATTCGCCTTGGATGGTCGCTTCAAATTGATTTTCATGTTTAGGCTTTCACTCACTTTATTCAAACTCAGCAGTTCTGTTTCCCAGCTTTTTATGTTAGCTAGTTCTTTAACGGGTCCGGTAATAGTAACAAATGCGGGACTAATCTGAACCGAATCTGAAATACCAAACTGAGTTTTAAATTGAATATCCTGTTTCAATACCACAGGAATTTTCTTCACTGTACTTGAAGAAAAATCAAAATAAAGTGTATCCGGATGAATGTAAACCACTTTCTGGGTTGACCCAACCTGATTATTGATCTTTTGAATCTGATCAGAGAGTTCGATAAAAGTCTGCTTTTGTAATTCCTTCAATTCAATATTTACCGAAGGTGGACTAATTCTTAATTTGGAAAACAATAATTGCCATCCCGTTCCTTCAACCTGAAGTCTGATAGTATCCGATTGCAGAGGATGAAATGCCCTGTTCTCAGGCAGATCAACAAAGCGTACCAAAGTCTGAACCTGATAAACATACCTGTTTGAAAGTGCAAAAAACAACCATGCTCCCACCGCCAATAGCAAGCAGAGGAAAAACAGGGAGATCCTGCGTCTTTCAATTTTAGTAAATTTAATTAAGGGCATATCAGATGAATTAATCAAATTTAGTCAAATAAAAACGCCGCTTCAAAAATGAAGCGGCGTTCATATTAATTTAATGATCGTATTATTTAGCTGCTGCTTGACTAAGTGCTTTTGAAGATTCCAGAGAAACAGAAGATTTTTCAAAACGAATCTTTGTACCGCTCTCAACTTCAATTAGAAATGTAGTTTCGTTCAAGTCAACAATTTTACCATGTATCCCTGAGGTTGTGATCACTTTATCACCCTTCTTTAATTCCTCCACAAACTTTTTATGATCCTTTGCTTTCTTCATTTGCGGGCGTATCATAAAAAAATAAAACACCACAATAATTAGTAGCATTGGTAAAAACTGGCCGATCTGTTGCATGTCCATATTATTCTTGTTTAATTTTGATTTTTATTTTGCTTTAGCCGCCTCTACCATTCCAAGTATGTTCAGTTCGGTTAGAGATGGTATTGTATTGGCTGTGATACTCACTATTTTATTCTGCATACCCGGTTTTCCTGCACTGTTAAACACCACACGAATAACTCCATCAGCACCAGGAGCTACAGGCTCTTTAGGATATTCAGGTACAGTACATCCACAGGTTGCTGTTGCACTACTTATGATCAAAGGGCTGTTACCAATATTTTTAAATTTGAAATCGTAGGTAACAACTTCTCCGTCTGTAATTTTTCCGAAGTCATAAACTTCCTTTTCGAATTTGAATGCGGGTGCATTGGCGGTATCTGGTGCTGCAATTTCACTAGTTTCCTTCGAATCTGCAGTGCTTTCAACTGTTTTCGGGTTATTGCATGCTGCTAAAACAACAAGGCAGGCGATTGATAAAAAAAATTTCCTCATTACTAATTAATATTTATGCTGTACAAAATAATACTTTGAAAAATACATGTTCAAATTTACTCCATTAATCCACGTCCTGACTTACGAACCTTTCCTGAAGTTTTCAGATCTGCTAAAATTTTATCTAAAATACCGTTTATGAATGAATTGCTCTTCGGTGTACTGAATTCTTTTGCTATCTCAATATACTCATTCATGGTAACTTTGACAGGTATTGAAGAGAAATGAATGAGTTCGGTAATGGCCATCCGCATCAACAGGGTATCCATCACCGCTATACGCTCAGAATCCCAGTTTTTTGTCTTTTGTGCAATCATTTCCTGATATTCAGATTCAAAAGCGACTACCTTTTTAAATAGGTCAAGCATAAATGGCCGGTCTTCATCCCAGTTAGGACAGACCTGAGCAAGTTTATTATCATCAGGGTTTTCACTTGCAAAGTTTTTGAATGTTTTCGCCACCAGTGCCTGAAGTACTTCCTTATCTACCGGCCAGTTAATGAACTTTTCTTCGAAGATCTGCTCAATACCAGGCGATTTAAGAATCAGCTTTTTAAAGATATACTTGATGATATCCTTGTCTGACTGAATAGTATGTACCTGGAGACTATTAAAGCTAGCATACTCAGCAGAACTCTTTAAAGAAATAAAAATTGATTTACTTACCTCGGGGTCAAAATTCCAGGAAATCTTATATTTCTTTACAGCTGCCAGATATTCTGGATTCTGTTTTAACGAGCTGATAAAGAGGTTATTCTGAAGTTTCACACTCGCATTAAGATCCGCTTCAGATGGCAAATGTTTATTGGCCCGTTCATCTGCATTGATGATACTGTAATCTGCAACTTCAATTAAAAGTGAAAGCAACCAGAAATACATCTCATGTACCTTATCAACACTCTGTAAAAGCGCCTTTTCAAAAGGCAATATTTCCTTTACTTCCGATTGCTGGTAAGAATACAATACCTGCAATGCTTTAACCCTCAGATGCCTTCTATTTAACATGTATAAGAACGATTTTTTTGTTTGTTGTCCTAAATTAATAGGAAGCTTTTATTTTTCTGATATCCTCGATCCGCTTCTCAGCAATTTTATTTGCTGCTTCATTGGCCGGAATATTCTCTTGTTTTGATTTTTGTAAGACCCTTCTGGTGGCTTCATAAATATTTTCGGCCATCTGAAATGTTTTCTTTTTATTAAAACCGGCAATTTCTGAATAACAATTGATCAGTCCACCGGCATTGATCAGGTAATCAGGGGCATACATAATACCTTTTTCGAGTAACATATTGCCATGAACAACTTCATCAGCAAGCTGATTATTTGCAGAACCTGCAATAATAGAACATTTTAGTCGGTTTATAGTTTCTGTATTAACAGTTGCACCTAATGCACATGGTGAATAAATATCGATATCCAGATCAAACAGGTTATTATTGGCAACAGCTATTGCCCCATATTTTTGTGCAATCTGGCCCAAACGCTCCTCATTAATGTCACTGATATAAACCTTGGCATTTTCATTTCTAAGCAAAGAAACAAGATTTTCACCTACCTGCCCTATTCCCTGTACTGCCACCGATTTCCCTGCCAGACTATCATTTCCGAAACACTCCTTCAAACAGGCTTTTATACCCATAAACACCCCCCTGGCTGTTACCGGAGAGGGATCACCACTGCCACCAATTGATTCGGGAACGCCTGTAACATATTTTGTTTCCATCCGGATATATTCCATATCCCTTGGATTGGTACCAACTTCTTCGGCTGTGATAAATGATCCGTTCAGATTTTCAATAAAACGACCATATCTGCGCATCAGAGCCTCTGATTTATGCAAACGACTATCTCCGATAATTACTCCTTTACCTCCGCCCAGGTTTAAACCTGTTATGGCTGCTTTGTAGGTCATACTGCGCGACAAACGCAAAACATCATGAAGTGCTTCTGATTCTGATTTGTAAGGCCACATACGGGTTCCACCCAAAGCGGGGCCTAATGTGGTATCATGAATGGCAATAATTGCTTTTAATCCGGTACCCGGGTCGCTGCAATACACTAATTTTTGATGACCTAGAGTGTCAAGCTGACTAAAAACTGAATGTTCTTCAAATTGAGATAAAATCATGTTGGATGCCTGGCTTTACGCCACAAAAGTAGTAAAAAATGTTGTTTTAATTATTCATAAAGGTTTGGAATTGTTTTTATTGGCGGCAGGTGGTTGGTATGAGGTGTCAGGGAAATGGGAAATGGGAAATGGAACTAGACGCTGTGATAATCCAATGTCAATATTTAAATTCAGTTTAGGTCCCTAGGTTCCTGCCTTAATAGCAAAGTTGTTCGGTATTCTTGAGATTCCGGCCTCAGAGCCTGAATCTCCTTAATCACCCAGCAATTCCCTGTCATGGCGGGTTCGACCCCAATGTCATTAAGTTAAGGATAAATTACGCGTTAAT
>CAZGCG010000322.1:0-4299 GCA_964524205.1 uncultured Sphingobacterium sp.
CGAAAGCAGGGGAACAAATGCGCATATAATAGTCTTATTTTAAGGGTATTGAATCGTATTTTCTTAGATTAAAGCTAATTATTCTATTCCTTGTTTTCATTCTTAATTTATCAATGTTCAGGAGAATTAATTAAATTGCTTTTAGACTTCTGTTTTTTTGGGTTTTTATTTCTTTAGTATTGGAAAATTAATACTTTGATTTGCTTAGCTCTGATATTAAATTCCAGATATCTAATATTTTATAGGATTAATTCATTTGTTTGAATAAAATACAGCGAATACCTAAATTTTCAATCATCTCAATTATGAAGAGAGCATTATTATCAATTGTTATAGTCCTTTTTGTCCGGCTTGCCGGGTTTGGACAGGAATCTGTTTCAACAGCCAGGAGTTTCATTTCATTACTCTCTGAGGCTCAAAAGACCGAAAGCGTTTTCCCTTTTGACGTAGAAGAACGATATAATTTTCATTTTGTGCCCATGAAAAGGAGGGGGATCACCTTTAATGAAATGAATCCTCAGCAGCATAAACTGGCTTTGGACTTATTGCGCTCATGCCTTAGTGAAGAAACATTTCAGAAAACCAGGGAGATCATGGAATTGGAAATTGTATTGAAAGAACTGGAAAAAAGGAAACCAGAGGATAATTATCGGGACCCAGGCAATTACCACTTTTCGATTTTCGGAAATCCTTCCTCCAACAGCATTTGGGGCTGGCGTTTTGAAGGGCATCACATCTCATTTAATTTCTCTTTCAACAAAAAAACACTTGTTGCTGGTACTCCCGGGTTCATGGGAAGTAACCCGGCAATTGTACTTAACGGTCCGATGGCTGGCAAACAAGTCTTGAAACAGGAATCTGACAAAGGTTTTGCTTTAATTAATTCATTTAATGCGGCTCAATTGAAAAAGGTCATCATTGATACAGTAGCATTTAAGGACATACTGACATTTGATAAACGTAAAGCTCTTCTGGGTAAACCTGAGGGAATCAGATATTCAGAATTAAGCAAGGTGCAGCAATCATTATTACTGCAATTGATCAATGTTTACGTTCACAGATACAAGCATGATTTTGCTGAAAAAATGATGCAGGAAATCAAAAAGGAGGGTTTGGATAATATTTGGTTTGCCTGGGCCGGGTACACCAAACCTGAAATAGGTAAAGGATCATATTACCGCGTTCAGGGTCCCACAATAGTTATTGAGTACGACAATACTCAAAACAATGCTAATCATGTGCATTCTGTTGTGCGGGATTTAAAAAATGATTTTGGCGGGGATTTGTTATTGGATCATTATAAAAAGGGGCATTCACATTGAACCGGCATAATTGCATAAAAAAGGCATAAAAAAAGCCCCAACACAATTTCTTGTTTGGGGCTTTTTTATGAATGAATAATTTATTCTGCCAGAATATATCCGGATTATATTTCAAAAGAGAAATCATCACTTTCCTTTGCAGGCTCAGTATGATTTTCTGAATATTCATAACGCTTTTCTACCACTTCCTGGTGAGCTTTGATATAATCTATAGTTTCTTTAAGACCTTCAGCGAACTTTTCAAAGTCCTCTTTGTAAAGGAATATTTTGTGCTTGATAAAAACACCGTCTTCTAAACGCTTCTTACTCTCAGTTACTGTAACATAGTAATCGTTTGAACGTGTAGCTTTAACATCGAAAAAGTAGGTGCGCTTCCCGGCTCGTACCTTCTTCGAAAAAACCTCTTCTCTTTCTTTGTTTTCGAAATCTCCCATAGTCATATTTAATTTTGATAGGGGTAAATATAATAGATATTAGTAAAGTAACAAATTGATTTTTTTTTGAAAAAGACGGGCTTCAGTTGATAATTGACAGTTGACAATTGACAACTGAACGAAATCTTATCCTATTCCCTATTCCCTATTTCCCATTCCCCATTTCCTATTTCCTTTTGTTATTCCCCCGCAGTCTGCTCCTCCAGCAGTTGCTTTTCAAACAAATCATAATAACTGCCTTTAAGGCTTATTAGTTCATCATGTGTGCCCTGTTCGATGATTTCTCCACTATCCATAACAAGTATTCTGTCTGCATTTTTAATGGTTGATACCCGGTGAGCTATCAAAATACTGGTTTTGTTTTTCATTATCCTGCTCAGATTATTAAGGATTTCTTCTTCTGTGCGGGTATCTACCGCAGAGAGGCAGTCATCAAAAATAAGGATCTGGGGTTCTTTAATTATTGCCCTGGCAATAGAGAGTCTTTGTTTTTGTCCGCCGGATAAGGTAATTCCCCGTTCTCCAATCAGCGTTTCGAAACCCTTGGCAAATTCCATGATATTCTCAAAAACTGCTGCATTTTTTGCT
Organism: uncultured Sphingobacterium sp.; assembly: GCA_964524205.1. GTDB lineage: Bacteria > Bacteroidota > Bacteroidia > Sphingobacteriales > Sphingobacteriaceae > Daejeonella. The sequence goes on from CAZGCG010000322.1 coordinate 2,345, forward strand.
GCTGTTTCAACCTGGCCGGGCTTGGTTTCTGTCATCCCAAAAGCAATATTATTATAAATTGTTTCAGAGAACAGGAAAACCTCCTGCGGGACAAAGCCTATTTGCTCTCTGAAGTGTTGCAGATCAAGTTTTTCAATAGTTTTTCCATCGAGTAATATTTGTCCATCATCAGCATCATACATTCGCATCAGAAGATTCGCAATGCTTGATTTCCCTGAACCTGTTCGACCGATTATGGCAAGAAATTCGCCACTTTTTACCTCAAACGAAATGTTTTTTATTGCCTGTATACCTGTGTCAGGATACCTGAAGTTCACATTCTTAAAGCTAATATTCCCTTTTAGCGCTGTCTTTTCTCCGTTGACGGAAGTAATTTCCGGCTTAGTATTTAAAAATTCATTGATTCTCTTTTGGGATGCAGCAGCCCTTTGTATCAGTGAGGTAACCCAACCCAGAGACATGACCGGAAATGTAAGCTGATTGACATAGACTATAAATTCAGCAATATTTCCGGAAGTGATATTGCCATTCATTACTTCAACCCCTCCGATATAAACCGTTACGATTGTACTAAGTCCGACGAGGAGAAGCATCATTGGGTAGAAAAGTGCCTGAACCTGCACCAGCGACATCGAGTTTGACTTATAGTTTTCGCTTTCTACATTAAATTTCTTTCGGGTATCATCCTCCCTGACATAGGCTTTAATCACCCGGATGCCTGAAAATGTCTCCTGAACAAAACTTGACAATGATGAAAGCTGCTGCTGTATTTTTTCACTGCGATGGTTGATCATTGAATGAACATAATAGATCGTAATCGCAAGTAGAGGCAGAGGCAGCAATGAAAATACAGTAAGTCTTGTATTAACATTAAACATGGAGATAATGATCAGAATAAAGAGAACCGTTGTGTTAATTGTGTACATGATCCCAGGTCCAAGGTACATTCTAACCCGGCTTACGTCTTCAGTTACCCTGTTCATCAGATCACCTGTATTATTTCTGCGATAAAAGGCCATCGACAGTTTTTGATAATGCTGATAGATCTCATTTTTAAGATCATATTCTATATGTCTTGACATCAGAATGATGGTCTGACGCATAAAAAACAGAAATATTCCTCTGAGCAGGGCCAATAGCAGCACAATTACTCCAAATAGCAATAAACTTTGGCCAAAAACCCTTGAGATCAGTTGCTGACGGTCGAAGCCGTCAAAAAGCCTGAAAATGGCGATGTTTTCATTTACAAGATCAAAAGCTATTCTTATCACCTGAGCCGGAAGTACTGCGAAAAGGTTTGAGATTATGACGAAAAGTATGCCGGGCAGCAGGCGCCAGCGATATTTATAGAAGAATTTATTGAGATAAGCCAGTTCTTTCATCTGATCCTTGATTTGCAAAAGTAGATAGAATTTAGGGAATTGACTGCTGAGAATAGACAATAGTGGAAACGAATTTATTCGGGTCAAGCCCGCCATGACAATGAAGGTTGTGGTTCGAGCCCGGCCTGACAGGGAATTGCTGATTGAATAATTAGATTCCGGCCTACGAGCCGGAATCTACTATTTTCTTAAAATGAGTTGTCATCGTGGCGAAAGCCACGACCTTATTTGTAATTATCATTTGTATGGATTTTCTCTCTTGTTATAATGATTGCACCTTCGCTGTCGGAAAAATAAGACCTTTTCACCAGGAACAGATGTCTAAATTATCCAAATAGCAGGCGCTGTAGGAAAGAGCAAGTAGAGGTGGCGGGTCGAACCCAATGTCATTAAGTTAAGAAGAAAATGAGGTCGTGGCCTTCGCCACGATGACAGTTCAATATTTAATAGTAGGGGAGATCCTGACTTTCGTCAGGATCTGAGTGAGTACCTAAAAAAGGCCTTTTCAATGTATAAATCGCAGCTATTGATAAGACTCCAATTCCGGCCTTGAGCCGGAATCTCCTCTCGACA
>CAZGCG010000323.1:0-4249 GCA_964524205.1 uncultured Sphingobacterium sp.
ATGCAATGTTCGGAAATGTAGAGAATAATGGTGCTCCATGGAAATATGCTGTGGCAGATAGGATGAATTGGGCGGAGGAGAATTAGGGAGTGGAAATAGGCAATAGGGAATTGGAAATAGGCAATAGACAATTGAGAATTTATAGAAAATCAAGGTAATGACTACCATATTTTCAATGAACCAATAAATTACTGACAACAGACAACTAACAACTGACAACCACAATGGACAAACTAACAGTTCCAACAATGGCCGAAATGGCTGCAAAGGGTGAAAGTCCGGAGATTTTATTCTGGGTTGGATGTGCAGGCAGTTTTGATGAGCGTGCACAAAAGATCACCCGTGATATATGCAAGATCTTACAGCATGTAGGAATTAAATATGCAGTTCTTGGTACTGAAGAAAGCTGCACCGGGGATCCTGCAAAACGGGCTGGAAATGAATTTCTGTTTCAGATGCAGGCGATGAGCAATATTCAGGTATTGGATGGATATAATATCAAAAAGATAGTAACCGGATGTCCGCATTGTTTTAATACAATCAAAAACGAATACCCTGGATTGGGTGGCAATTATGAGGTCATTCACCATTCACAGCTCATACAACAACTGATAGATGAAGGCAAATTAAAAGCAGAAGGCGGTGAGTCGTTCAAAGGGAAAAAAATCACCTTCCACGATCCCTGTTATCTGGGCAGAGCCAATAATGTATATGAGGCTCCCCGTAAGGCTCTTGAAATTCTGGATGCCGATCTGGTAGAAATGAAACGCTGTAAATCAAACGGACTCTGCTGCGGTGCAGGTGGTGCTCAGATGTTCAAGGAGCCGGAAAAAGGAAAAAAAGATATCAATATTGAACGAATAGACGAGGCATTAGCGCTGAATCCTAATATAGTAGCATCCTCCTGCCCTTTTTGCATGACTATGCTGAGTGATGGGGTAAAGAACTATAATAAAGAGCAGGAAGTTAAAGTGCTGGATATTGCCGAAATTACCGCAAGGGCAAACGGACTTTAAACTTCAGATTTAATAAAAAAAGGTACTTTCAATCATGAAAGTACCTTCAAATTAATAAAAGTTAACCAATCCAATCCTTAATAATCGCAGTTTAAGGTATTAAATCTGATTGCAGTTTAAAGCAAACGAATCTACCATTCCCTTTCTGGAATAGAAATACCCAATAAGGGGTATATTCAAAAAATAAATCAGAATTTCCCTCACTTATTGCGGTCCAGAAGCCGCTTCATTTCGAGCAGGTCATTATGGAGAGCTGCAAGATCTTCAGCCTCAACACTATTTAAAGGAAGGCGAAAATGGGTAGCCATCGAATCGACATTACCGCTTCGGTCGTTATATGTTTGCACGATTACATCATCTTCCTGTGTTTGAATTGACAGATCTCCCGATAAAGTATTCCCGAGGTAATCAATGGCTTTAATGCGCATCAGATTGAAAGAATAATATTCCTGCTTACCATTAATATAGGTCCGGCGGTATCTCAGAAAACCTTCTTCATTTAAAAGCAACTCAAATTGCCTGATCTTTGCAGATTCTGACTCAGCATTATGGAGAGTGTTTAATTTTACCTGGGTACGCAATGCGAGTTGATGCAATTCTTCGTCAGCCCCTGATGTGGCACTGCCAAAAACCATAAACCATCCTGCAAGAATAAAGAGACGATAAAACCTCTTTAAAGTACTTTTAAACCCAGTATACATGAACAAGAAAGCAAATTCTTGTTTAAATTAAAAAGAAATGCCGGATTTTAAGAAAAATCCGGCATTTCTCTAAATAAAAATCTATTAGAAGCGGATTCCAAGGCATAAACCGGCTCTCAAACCAGCCCATGGACCTTTGATATCCAATCTGGCGCCATTTGCATCAACGGTTGTTGTTGTTTCAGCAAATGGAATATCAAGATCCTGCAGTTCGTTTCTTAATGCTGTTTGTTCCTGTGCATTGAGTGTTTTCTTTCCATCAAGTTTACCATCAGATGAACCATATTGTGGTCCAAGCATCCACCAGTCGAGATATACTTTTCCTCCCAGCTTCCATTGCGCACCTAGTAATAAACCTCCGGTAAATGTGTTCAATTTTCCACTGAGAGGCATAGTTTGAGTCACACCATTGACATCAAACTCAAAGGGCATTTCTGCAGTATAACTACTGATGCGGGCGAATGGAGCAAGATAAAAACCTCGCATAGCCTGTTTTCCCATGTAGAACCTGATCTCTGGTGTAAATGCCACATTCCCGGTTTTTAAATTATCCAGTTGTCTGTCAGTATCCGGATCATCAATTGCATTGGAAATTGAATTACGCATTGGCAGGCCTCCTTTAGGCATAATACGTACTCCCAGGCCTGCAGTTACTTTCCGCCCAATTTTATACTCATAGGCCAGAGATAAATTTCGTAATGGTAATGAAAGAAGATTCACTTTCAAAAGACTGTTTCCGGAATCTGTGCTTACATTCCTGCTTTGCACTGAATCTTTATCCTGTGCAAAGGCAGATGAAGTACCAATTAGGAGTGCGAGCAAAAAAAATAACTTTTTCATAATTTGTTTTTTTGTGAGCGTTTTAGTTTTAAGTGTATAAAAATAAGGACATAAATTGAATTTGAAAACAGTTTGAAATCAGTCCCGAAAATATCAAATCAGCATTTAAAAGTAAATACCCGCAATCAGGTATTTTCATCATGATTTTGTAAACCTGTAAGATAAAGGGCTGTAGTATACCATGAATTCGTAATTTTACAGTATGAAAATTTCAGAAAATTCCAGGGTTTGGATATATCAGTCAGACCGTCCCTTCACAATTGAGGAAGAGCAGGCGATACAGAAGATATTGAACGATTTTACAACAGAATGGCAGGCACACGGACATGCGCTGGCTGCCCTGGCTGAGATCTATCATCATCAGTTTATCGTACTTTCAGTTGATGAGCAAATTGCAGGTGCTACAGGATGCAGTATTGATAAATCAGTTCACCTGATGAAAGAACTGGAATCCAGGTTTAACATCAGTTTGTTCGACCGTTTCAGAATGGCTTACAAATCAGGGGATGATATTATCAATTGCAGCAGGGAAGAGTTTGAAGAACGGATCAAGGAAGGGATCGTTAATGCTCAGACTCTGGTATTTAACAATATGATCAGTACAAGGAGAGAGCTGGAAAGTTCATGGAATATTCCATTAGCAGACAGCTGGCATGCGAAGGTGTTTTCATTTTGATCAAGAGCCAAGAATCAAGAACCAAGACAAGTTAAATCGAATTGGTACCCCAATCCTGTTAAACTTATCTCATCAAAAAGGCAATTTCTTCAAAGCCCTCATATTCCTCAAAATCAAACCCTGCTTATAATAAACAAACCGGGTTGGCCGGGCAGGACTCCATCGCAAAGGATTGGGCAATACAGCAACCAGCAGTGCTGCCTGAGATTTGCTCATGCTGCTTGCAGATTTTCCCCAGTAATTCTGTACAGCAGCCTCTGCGCCGTAAATGCCATCACCCATTTCGATCACATTCAGATAAACTTCCAGTATACGCTCTTTGCCCCATAATAATTCAATAAGGATAGTAAAATAAGCTTCAAAGGCTTTACGGATATAAGACCTTCCGGGCCAGAGAAAAACATTTTTAGCTGTCTGCTGACTGATTGTGCTACCTCCCCTGATTTTTTTACCCTTTTTATTTTTCTCAAATGCAGTCTCCATAGCCTTGAAATCAAAGCCTCTGTGATTCAGAAAATTAACATCCTCACCGGCAATGGCCGCTCTCTTCAAATTAGTTGAAACATCTTCTAAACTTATCCATGATTTATCAATTTTCAGGTCTTTACCATCGATTTTGCGTTCAACAGCACGCTGCAGCATCAGGAAAGTAAAGGGCGGGTTGATGAACCGGTAGATAAGTACCCATACCAATGAGATAGCAAGGAACCAAAAGATCGCTTTTTGAATTAGCCCGGTGATTATTTTGAAAGTGTTCAATTTTTACAATTCAGGAGATTATATTTTAAAATTATCTTAAAAACCTTTTTCGTTGTTATTAGTAATGAGGGTAATCTTTAATTCTCAAGTGTTTGATTTTAATCATCATTTAATACCTTTAATTTTTACCCTTGCATAGCTTACCATAAAAATTTAACTTCACACACAATTTTAACTGAAATATCTGGATATCACTATATGAAAAATTATGTTTATAGAATTTTTTCATTGATTTTAATTTCATATTCATTCCTTAA
>CAZGCG010000324.1:0-4226 GCA_964524205.1 uncultured Sphingobacterium sp.
CCTTTCCTCTTATACTATCCCTAACCTGATGATGATAACCAAGAAACTGAATAGGGTAGGCCTTCGATTCACCATTCAGGCTGATACCCAGAATCAGTCTGCTACTTTCAACTTTGTTCTCTGCAGCATTTTTAAATACTAAAGTACCAGGTTGTTTGAACATACTGTCGGCAGCCATGATAAAGTTGCAGGCAAATACAATTCCTGAAACAAATAAGATTGCCAGGGAAGGAAGCCATCTTGAGGCAGAAAATGCATGTTTAATGCCAGCAAGAATCATCAGTAGAAAAAGTATACGAAACAGCCAACGCCAGGAATAGAGGAAGTAAGCGCCAGCTAAACTTTCCATTTTCTGGCTGCCGGGCATCGGCATGATAAAATACACGTTGGCGATCTCAAATAGAATCAGAAAAAGAATCCCGAGATAAAATAGTTTTTTCATTGATCAGATATAATTATGGCTGTGTTAATATAGCCATTTTTCATAAGTCTCCTTCAATTCTTGTCTGATCGCTTTACCCTTATATTTAGATTAAATGGATAGGTCGGATATAATTGTTGAAAGAAAGTGTCAGGATTCTTTATTTGAAAAAGCTAGTTTCCCGGCTAAATATGCCATTGGAATATATGCTCCGGCTATATCCAGAATACTAAACCATATTGGAGATGGGAGCAAAATTACATTAGTTATACCGCCTGCCAGAAAGAGGATACCAATAAGTAAAGCAAATTTCATCTGGTGACTGGTAGCAATTTTTGCAGCTAAAAATGCACCGGCAAATGTTCCCAGTGCGTGAGCCAGAAAAGGCATGAGAAAGTGCTTGGGTTCGAATAAATGCATACTTGCTTTCAAACCTTCCATAGTTGTAATATCTGCGCCATCAGGCGGCGGGATAACAGAGCCACTGACCATGATAATTCCTCCGTTCAGCAGGCTTCCACATAGAAAACCTGCTATAACGGCAATGATGTTTTTAAAAATTGGATTCATATCTGATTTTCAAATGTTAGCGTTTAATTAATTTACAAATTAAATTTAATTAAAAGTATTTGAAAATCAGAAGATTGTGATTTGTGTATGCGAGCTATTTTTTTTCAAGTCTGAAGGTTTGAATATTATATATTCTGCTCAGTCTTTATTCATCTGATTGACAAACAATAATATTGCTCCGAACACAAAGAAGGCTGTTTCTATACTTAGCCATTGATTGCCAAAATCCCCTAATGGACCATCCACGAGGATAGTGATCAGCCTTGAAAATGCATAGGAAAACCAAAATAGTGTCAGGAATCTAATCGCCAGAATTATCTTAGTAATCAACAGGTAAGTCAGCCCTGAAATAATCGACATACCTACACCTCCATAAATTCCTCTTATGGAACTTATTGCATCGGTATTGTCGAGTTTAACCCTGACCAGGTCCATTGTTGCCTGAGGATCAAATAAAGATAAAAGGCTTACTGAAGCCAGGCCGAAAATTGAAATGCCTACGAAGAGGACATTTGAAATGCGTAGTGTAAATTCTGTTTTCATTTTCTTTTTCTTTGATTTTAGTACAGCACAAAAATCATGATTGAGAAAATCTTATATATTGGTAAATACCATGATTTTGAGCATGATGATATTCGCTTTGTGAAAAGAAATTAATTATTGAAAAACTGGAGATTTCCTGAACTAAAGATTAATGGTCTTAAGATTTGTCCGGATCAGTATTTTTTTACTCTTTCAATTTCGTTAGAGATTCGCTTATTAATATCAACCTTAGCTCCGGTAAAAACATAAATCCTGGTTCTGTATTCCCTTGCATATTGGTTTGTGATTGAATCTGCTAAAATTGAAGAATTAAAATAAGGACTGGTTTCTTCAATTTCATTTTCAATCTCCTCGTATTCTTTAATTCTGATGAAATGATAATGCGGCTTTTTGAGGTTAAACCAGTTTATATAATCTGCATTAAATGAAACTGCCCTGATTCCCTTTTTTGAATAATAATTTATTGCGCCGGCCTGCCCATAATTATCGCATAAAACCAGGGTATACTCAGGATTAGGGACTAATGAGTAGAGGCTATCTGTTTTTCGGGCTAATTCTTTCCATCCCAGCATATCGGCATAATCTTGTGGTAAGGCATGGTTTTTACCATCTTCCCATCGCAGTTGCCCTGTTTCCTGATAGCGCTTTGGATTTTGAACAATGTATTCCGGACTTTTATTGGGGAATGCGAGTTTATAAAGCGGAAAAAAGAATAATACCGGAACAGCCAGGGCAAATACGCGAAGATATTTCAGACGATTTGTCCTTAATAAATGCCCGAGATAAACTGCTCCCAATGCGATATAAATTGGATAAAGACCGATAGCATAATAGGCTTTAGCCTTTAGCACTATGAAAATTGATAGTGTAAAGAGCATAGACCAAAACAGGAATCTGAATTTCCGATAGGGATCATAAATGAGTAAAGCAATCAGGCCTGCAATAAGCGTAAAAATTGAGCCTGTGAAGAATAACATTTGATCTTTTAAGAAATCCAATCTGTTAACATTAACCAATTGAGTTTCGGCTAATTCTTTCATGTGAGCAAAAACCGGAAAGTCATTTTTGTATTGCCATAAAAGGTTTGGAAAGATCAGTAATAAGCCCAGCAAAACAGAAAAATAGAAATCCCTTTTCAAAAGCAATTTTCGCTCTTTACCAAGTAAAAGAGCCGGAAATATGCCTGCCAATAAGAAGATAATATTGTATTTGTTTAGAAAGCCAAGTGCAAAGATTATTGCTGCATAATACAGCCATTTCCGGTTTTCAGTATTGAAATAGCTGATGATCATGAAATACAAGCCTGTCCAGCATAAAACATCGAATGAATTGGGTTGATAAAGCATATTCAACCTTAATAAGGCCGATATTAATACTCCTGTTGCTCCCAGGCATAATGCAAATAAATTACCTTTTAGTTGTTCAATACATTTCCAAACGACTAACATTGTTAGAGCACCGAAAAGTGCCGGAAAGAATTTTACCCAAAATACACTGCCTCCGAGCAAAAATATTAGTCCTGAGAAAACTGAGCTAAGAGGAGGGACAGAACTATAACCCCAGGCAGGGTGATGAGCCTGATCCAGATGCAGAAATTCATCTCTGTGCAATTCATATTCAGGGTTGATCAGGAAATATTGCAGAATAAATTTAAGAGCAATAAAGCCGATTAAAACTAAATTCCTTGGCTGAAAGAGTTGCTTCATGCAGGAATAAATTTTTTATGCCTTCTTCACAAATTCTGATTTTAAAGCCATAGAGCCAAATCCATCAATTTTGCAGGATATATTATGATCACCATCACTGAGGTGAATATTTTTCACTTTTGTTCCGGCTTTGATCGGTTTAGGAGCCCCTTTTACAGGAAGATCTTTGATGATGATAACAGAATCGCCATCTATTAGCTCATTTCCATTAGAATCCAGTACTTTAAGCGCTGTATCTACTTCATTTGGCTCTTCAGTTGGGTCCCATTCATGAAAGCATTGCGAGCAAATCATCAGGTCTTGATCCTGGTAGGTAAATTCAGATTTGCATTTTGGGCAGGGGCTGATAGTATCGCTCATGTTTTTTTAATTTATGCGTCAAAGTTAAAAAAACAGCTAAGATTCCATCTTTTTAAAGTTTAAAAGCATTAGCTGGATTTTAAGTTCCTTTATGGTGAAATATTTTAACCAAAAAACCTGCTTATGTATTTACAATTTGTTTTACTCCCATTTGATAAGAGGTAGGCGTAAAATTGAATCGTTTTTTAAATTTTGTACTATCAAAGAAATAATCCTGGTCATACTGATACATCATTTCGGGCATTTCCCTCATGAAAGGCATAAAAATACCCAGAATTCGGATAAGGAACATGGGCAAAATACTGAGCTTTTTATCAGTCTTCATTTCTTTGTTGAAAAGATCTACCCATTCCTGACCACTAAGTGTATCATCATATGTTGGTAAATGCCAAACCTGATTATATGAATCGGGGGTATTCCCCAAAAGAGCGCATGCTTTTGCAGCATCTGGAGTGTAGATGAAGGAATGCTTTTTATCCCCATTAATAAACCAATTAGCATTCTTTCCTTTTATCAGGTTGTTGTAAACCACCTGTATCAGATAACTATTTTGATTCCCCGGACCATAAAAGTCGGGAGCTCTGGAAATCAAAGCGTTTATCTTTTTTTCTGATATAGCTTTCAAA
>CAZGCG010000325.1:0-4216 GCA_964524205.1 uncultured Sphingobacterium sp.
GAATTAAAAGATGTTGAATTAGTGAGCATTACTACCCTTGGGGATGATTTGTTTAACAATCCGGATTTCGGAGCTAGTTTTTTCATGAATTCACTATTTGTTTCTCAAAATGTCAGGCAGATAGTCAATGGTACAAACGGTGATTATATTCCTGTGTTCCTGAGCGAGATACCTATTTTATTCGATAAAGCTATTCTTGCTTTGGATGTTGCACTCATTCATGTATCGGAACCAGATAAACATGGTTTCTGTTCACTCGGAACTTCAGTAGACATTGCCCGGTCAGCGGTTAAAAATGCAAAACATATCATTGCACAGGTAAATAAACAAATGCCTCGTACCCATGGAGATGGAATCATTCATATCAGTGAAATACATACCCTGGTTAGTGTGGATGAAGCCTTACCTGAAGTAAATTATGGAAACAGGGTTGATGAGACAGCAATGATCATAGGCAGATTTTGTGCTGAACTGATTGAAGACAGGTCAACTCTTCAAATGGGCATTGGCGCAATACCAGATGCTGTTCTTTCATGTCTTAAAGATCATAAGGACCTCGGAATTCATACTGAAATGTTTTCAGATGGTGTAATTCCTCTTATAGAGACAGGCGTTATTACCAATAAATTCAAGAAAAAGCATCGTGGAAAGATTGTAACCGGTTTTGCGATTGGTACCAGAAAATTATATGATTTTGTTGATGATAATCCACAGGTAGTATTTCTTGAGATTGATTATGTGAATGATACCAAAGTGATTCGTGCAAATCCTAAAGCAGTTTCCATTAATTCTGCAATAGAGATTGACCTGACTGGTCAGGTATGTGCCGATTCAATAGGAACTTATCAGTATTCAGGGGTAGGGGGACAAATAGATTTTATGAGAGGGGCTGCATTATCTGACGGTGGGAAGCCAATCATTGCCCTGCCTTCTACTACAAAAACCGGTGAATCTAAAATAGTTCCATTTCTGAAAGAAGGTGCGGGGGTAGTTACCACTCGGGCACATGTTCATTATGTTGTAACCGAATATGGTGTTGCCTATCTTTTTGGAAAGAATTTGAGACAGCGGGCGATGGCACTAATCGCGATCGCACACCCAATGCATAGAGAATGGCTGGAGAAGGAAGTGATGAATAGGTTTGGTAAAGGATAATGCTATTTTTTATGTTTTTTATGCATAAGCAATTTAATCACATTGTTGCTATCAGCTTATAATCAGCCCGGTAGTGGCTCCCTAATATTTCCTTTTGATTGAATAATTCAATTGTATTCTTATATTAGAATAAGAAAAGATTTTAAATGCTGCATACATATTTTATGAATAAAAGAATTTTATTTTTTTTCTTTCTTTTTTCAGTTGTGTTATATGCTTTACAATCATGTAATTTTAACACAGGGACTTCAAAAACTGATGAACATATTCCTGATAAAGTCAGTTACAATTTTGACATCAGGCCAATTTTATCGGATAAATGTTTTTCCTGTCATGGTCCTGATGGAAATAAAAGGGAAGCCGGTCTCAGGCTTGATAATGAAGAAAGTGCTTATAAAGCTTTGAAAGAAAATCCTGGTGCTCACGCCCTGGTTCCGGGTAAACCACAACTCTCAGAGGTTTTCCTCCGGATTTCAACAAAAGATACAGCGATAATGATGCCTCCGCCATCATCCAATTTGAAGTTATCTTCACATGAAATCAAGCTGATTAAAAAATGGATAGATCAGGGAGCAAAATATGAAACCCATTGGTCATTTGTTAAACCAAAAAAAGCACCTCTGCCAGAACCTGAAGATAAAGACTGGGTTAAAAATGAAATTGATTATTTCATTTTAAATAAACTGGAACAAAAAGGCTTAACTCCAAACCCGGAGGCTGAAAAGGAGCATTTATTAAAGCGTTTAAGTCTCGACCTGACAGGCTTACCGCCGGGATTGGATTTAATGGATGCTTTTCTTACGGATAAAAGCCCGGATGCTTACGAAAAACTCGTAGATCGCTTGTTGAAAAGTCCGGCTTACGGAGAAAAAATGGCTCTTCATTGGCTTGATGTTGCCCGTTATGCTGATTCACATGGTTTTCAGGATGATAGTTACCGTTCTCAATGGCCCTGGAGGGATTGGGTAATATATTCCTTTAACAAAAACCTCCCGTATGATAAATTTATTACCTATCAGCTTGCAGGTGATCTGATTCCAAATGCCACAAAAGAGCAGATCCTTGCAACCGGTTTCAACAGGAACCACAAAATAACAGAAGAGGGTGGGGTTGTTGATGAAGAGTATCGTGTTTCTTATGTGATTGACCGAACCAATACGTTTTCAAAGGCACTGATTGGGGTCACGATGGAGTGTGCTCAGTGCCACGACCATAAATATGATCCGTTCTCTCAGAAGAACTATTATCAGCTCTATTCCTTCTTTAATAATGTGAAGGAAGTTGGTATAGAATCAACTGTTGGCGGACCAGAAACCTATGCCAAAAAACCAATGATTGAGATCAGTAATGATGAGATCAATAAGATTCTGAAGTTTATCAATAAACAGGACACAAACAGACTGATCGTATCTGTTATGGGTGACCGTGATACATTAAGAAAAACTTTTATCCTTGAACGGGGAGCTTATGATGCTCCCGGTGCAGAGGTAATGGCAGGCACTCCTGAATCCATTTTGAGCTTTGACCCAAATTATCCTAAGAACAGGCTGGGACTTTCACAATGGTTATTTGATAAAGGCAATCCCCTTACATCCCGGGTCTTTGTAAATCAACTCTGGCAGGAAATTTTTGGACGCGGAATTGTGAAAACAGCCGGGGATTTTGGTATGCAAGGAGAATTACCTACACACCCAGAACTGCTGGATTGGCTGTCCGTTGATTTTATGACCAATGGCTGGAATATGAAACGCCTTGTTAAGCAAATGGTTATGTCGGCAACTTACCGTCAATCGGCAGTAATAAGTCCCGATAAGTTAAAAGCTGATCCTGAAAATATATTTCTTTCAAGGGCACCGCGATACCGGATAAAAGCTGAGCTTGTGCGGGATCTTGTTCTTTCAAGCAGTGGTTTACTGGTTAAAACTATCGGTGGGCCAAGTGTGAAACCTTATCAACCCCCCGGATTATGGGAAACTGCCAGTTCAGGGCGCGGAATACTGAGAAACTATAAACAGGATCATGATCGGGATCTATACCGAAGGGGGATGTACACTTTTATCAAACGTACTGTTCCACCACCTGTTATGGGTATTTTTGACGCAAGTAACAGAGATCAATGTGAAGTAAACCGCTTAAAAACCAATACACCGCTTCAGGCTTTGATCATGATGAATGATCCAACTGTACTTGAAGCATCAAGGGTATTGGCTGCTAAACTTGACAGGGAACCTTTAGAAACGAAAGAAAAGGTGATAAGGGCTTTTCGTTTAATAGTTTGCAGAAAGCCAAGTGAAAAGGAAATCGAAGTTCTTAGCTCTTATTATTCCGATCAGCTCAATGTATTTAAGAAGCAAAAAAATCGTGCTGAGAGCCTTCTTTCTATAGGAGAGTACCCTTTACCCCAAAACCTGAATAAAAGTTCTGTAGCTGCCTGGATGCAGGTCATATCCGCATTATACAATCTTGAAGAAACCATAACAAAAACTTAATCATGCAAAAAGATTTTCTGGAACATGGATTAAACTTTAACCGGCGACGCTTCCTGTCTCGACTAAGCCTTGGACTTGGAAGTGCTGCTTTAGGTTCACTATTGGTACCGGATCTTTTTACCGGTGATTCTGCTGATTCCGGATTTGCTCCTGGCATTCCTCACTTTGCGCCTAAAGCCAAACGGGTGATCTATCTGTTTCAGAATGGAGCACCTTCACAGCTTGAACTATTTGATTATAAACCCAAATTAAGAGATTTAGCTGGTCAGGATCTTCCATCTTCTGTGAGGGGTAATCAACGTCTGACTGGTATGACAGCCAATCAGAAATCCTTCCCCATGGTAGGTTCTTTCGCCAATTTTAAGCAATATGGCGAATCGCGAAATTGGATAAGTGATATGCTTCCATATACAGCAAAAGTTGTAGATGATATTTGTATCATTAGATCGATGCATACGGAGGCTATCAACCATGATCCGGCATTGACCTTTTTTCAAACTGGTGCACAGCAGGGAAACCGACCAAGTATGGGTTCCTGGTTAAGTTATGGCCTTGGAAGTGAAAATAAAAAT
>CAZGCG010000326.1:0-4205 GCA_964524205.1 uncultured Sphingobacterium sp.
TAAATTTTCTTTTGATGATGGCTTATATACCAGCTTAAAGGAATCTACATTTAAATACAAAGTAGTTTACTGGCTTCAGGAAATTGCGCGCAATAGAAACAGCTTTATCAATAAGAATAATTTTGACTATGCTTTGAATAAGAATGATCAATTAGTAAATAATTACATACAGTTCCGTGAAAAACATTTTAATGTAATCCAAAAGCAATTCTCACAACTCATAATCTATAAGGTGTTCATAACTGCCGGCCTTTTATTGGTAGGGGGTTATTTAGTGCTGGATCAAAAGATGAATATCGGGCAGTTTGTGGCGGCAGAAATTATCATTTTATTGATCATCAATTCAATTGAAAAATTGATTGTTGGACTTGAAACTTTGTATGATGTATTGACAGCCGTTGAGAAAATTGGTTTGGTTACCGACCTTGAAATCCATGAAAGCTTAAAAAAATCAGAACCAGTTACTGCAGAAACCCATTTAACAATAGAAACAGTTGATATGAACTTTAGATATCCGGACGATGATAAGGATATTATAAAAAACATAAACTTAAAAATTACTCCCGGCGAAAAGGTATTTATTGCGGGGGTAAATAATTCAGGAAAAACTACCCTTGTAAGATTACTTTCAGGTTATTTATCCCCTACATCCGGCATCATATATGTCAACGAAAGCATCATAAAAAAATCAGAAAGAGGCTATTACAAAAATTTTACAGGCCTTGTAATGCAGGAGGATACACTTTTTGAAGGTACTCTATTAGAAAATCTGACCTTTAATAATCCTAAAGTTAATAGTGAAGATGTAAAATGGGCCTTAAATGCTGTCGGATTAACAATTATAGTTAAAAGGCTACCAAACGGCTTGGATACGATTATCAACTCTGACGGCAGACAACTGACAAGATCTGTGATTCAAAAAATAATGATTGCCAGAGCTATAATTACTCGTCCTAAGGTTTTGTTTCTCGAGGAACCAACAATAAGTATGGATCCTAAATCTGCGAGACAAATAATAGATTTCCTTGTTAGTCCTGAGAATGATTGGACAATTATTGTGTCATCAGTAGATGAATACTGGAAAAAGGCCTGCAACAGGGAAATTGATATGAATAATGGAGAAATTATTAAGGATATAAAAACTAAGGGCAATGCTTAATATATCTGACAATAATCCGGTAAAGATGGAAAGCGGTGCCGGATATGAAACAATCAGGGTACTTAACAACAGACCACACTATAAAATCCTAAATAGGATAATATGGCTTATTTGTCTGCTAAATTTTATTGGATTGTTCTTACCATGGACACAAAATATAAGAGGAACGGGTGCAGTGACGACATTGAAGCCGGATCAGCGACCACAAACTATTCATTCTGCAATTGCAGGAAGAGTTGAAAAATGGTTTGTTAAAGAAGGTGACTTTGTAAATAAAGGAGATACCATTGCCTTCATATCAGAAATTAAAGAAGAATATTTTGATCCAAATCTTGTGGGGAACACAAAGCAGCAGGTTAATGCAAAAAGGATGGCGCTTGAATCTTATGATGATAAAGTAATTGCATTAGAAAGGCAGATGGAGTCTTTGAGTATGGAACTTAGCCTTAAGCTGGAGCAGGGAATGAATAAAATACAACAGGCTTCTTTGAAAGTTAAAAGTGACAGTATGGATCTTGAGGCAGTAAATACACAATTAATTATTGCCCAAACCCAGTTTAACCGTGCAGAGACACTTAATCGCGACGGACTCAAACCATTGAGCGATGTGGAGGAAAAAAGACTTAAACTTCAGGAATCGCAGGCAAAAATTATAACACAACAGAATAAATTACTAGCCTCAAAAAATGAACTTATTAATTCAAGGGTGGAAATCAATCGAATTAAAGCGGAGTATAGCGAGAAAATATCAAAAGCCAACAGTGATAAATATTCTGCGATAGGCAGTCTTTATGATACCGAAGCGCAGGTCACAAAATTGGAAAATCAATATGTAAACTATAGTATTCGGAACGGCCTATATTATATCAAGGCACCTCAAAGTGGTATTGTAAATAAGACATTGCTTAGCGGTATTGGAGAAACAATTAAAGAAGGAACGGCACTTGTTAGTATAATGCCCTCCAAATATGATATTGCTGTTGAAACTTATGTAGATCCTATTGACCTTCCTCTTATAAAAAGAGACTCCAGAATCAGGGTATGGTTTGACGGATGGCCTACAATTGTGTTTTCCGGATGGCCGGGAATGTCATATGGTACTTTTGGTGGAAATGTAGTAGCAATAGAAAACTTTATCAGCCCGAATGGTAAATACAGAATTCTTGTTTCACCGGATAAGGATGAAGAGCCATGGCCAAAAGAATTAAGTATTGGAGCCGGTGCGCAAACCATAGCCCTTTTAGAAAATGTACCGATTTGGTATGAGATATGGCGGAACCTAAATGGCTTCCCACCAAATTATTATAATTCTCAAGCAACAAATAAAACAGTGTCAAATAAAAACGATGAAAAGAAATAAGCTATGAAACTATTTTATAGGCTTTTTATTGTCCTTAGTATAATACAGGTTCCTGCTTTTGCTCAGGAGTTTAATCAGGAAGTACTCAGTTTCAGGGAATATCTGGGATATGTTAAAAAATATCACCCGTTGGTTAGTCGTGCAAACCTGGAAATTGATAAAGCTCAGGCAGGTTTAATGCAGGCAAGGGGCGCATTTGACCCGAAAATTGAATTGGATTTTGATAATAAGCAGTTTAAAGGAACTCAATATTATTCTATTTTAAACAGCAGTTTTAAAATACCAACCTGGTATGGGATTGAAGTAAAGGCGGCATTTGATGATAGTGAAGGAATTTTTTTAAATCCACAAAATATAAGCCCAAATCAGGGAATTGCTACTGTGGGTTTCAGCGTCCCCGTGGCACAGGGTTTGTTTATAAATCAAAGAATCGCCGACTTAAAAAATGCCAGATTGCAGATTCAATTGAGTGAATCACAGCGGCGTTTGTTAAGTTTGGAAGTTTTATATAATGCATCCATTGCCTATTTTTCCTGGTTAAAACATTTTAATGAGGTTGAAATGTATAGAGAATACCTCTATTATTCGCAGGATCGTTATAAGGGGGTACTTAAACTTATAAAGCAGGGTGATAAACCTGCAATTGACAGTATTGAGACAGGTATTGCAGTAAAAAACCGCGAACTGAATTTAGAAAATGCAGTACTCAAATTAAACAAAGCAAGACTTGAACTTGCTAATTACTTATGGATAAACGAAACCCCGGTTGAGCCCTCGGAAAGTCTTAAGCCAGAAGTTAACCTCACAGCTAGCATAGAAGCGATCTTAAGTACAGGTGATTTATATGATACTCAGGATATTATTGCAGGCCATCCTAAACTGAAAATGATGGAAACTAAAATTAATATGCTTGATGTTGAAAGAAAACTGAAAGCCAATTATTTGCTTCCAAAAGTTGATTTGGGCTATTATTACCTTTCTGAACCTTTGGATTTTAATTCTCTAAGGAATGATGATTACAAAGTGGGGATAAATTTTTCATTCCCAATATTTCTTCGTACGGAAAGAGGAGCACTTAATTTGGCAAAGCTTAAATTAAGGGAAACGAGATTTGAACTACAACAGGAACGACTGCAGATCAAGAATAAGATTAATGCACAACAGGTTGAGAAAACCTCATTTAAAAAACAGGCCGGCCTGGTAGGTAATCTGGTAAAGGATTATCAAAAGATGCTGGAAGCAGAAGAACGACTCTTTTCATTTGGAGAGAGTTCCATTTTTATTCTTAACTCCCGTGAAAACAGTCTGATATCTGCAAAAATTCAGCAGATTGATTTGGAAAACAGTTTTCTGGTCAGTAATGCAGATTTGTTCAGGATATTAGCTACAGAAAACTAAGGTGGAATGATCTGAGATTGGGCAGTATAAAATTTAGAATTAGAAAATTTTAATTTAACCTGACTTCCATATAAAATCTTGGCGCGCTGTTTTAGATTGAATAATTTTATCTTTTTTAGAAAGCAGGGGCTGTGCCTCTTAGGTCCCGCTATTCCCGTGTTCTGCCCTAGTTTTTGCCCATAAATTGCTTTTTGAGATAAAATTTCGCCCGGGCAAAAAGCTAGAGCTGTCACGGGTTTATTTCACAGTGCAAATGGTTCTTTTGCCGGGTTGCCCTTCCCGATGAAA
>CAZGCG010000327.1:0-4196 GCA_964524205.1 uncultured Sphingobacterium sp.
TTTAATCCGGGGTGTTTTTTTGTCTTGATATTTTTCAGTTGGTTAGTTGTTAGTTGGTTAGTTGTTAGCAATTTGGTGTTACTGTCAAATTAATTACTACTAGTCAATATCCTTAAGCACTCCTTTCAAACTAATCCGAATTTAGTCTTGGTTCTTGGTTCTTGATTCTTATTACTCTTAAGTTAATTGTTAGTAAATTATCCTGATTATAAAATGTTTTTAAAAAGTCAATCTCCTTTGAATATAAAATTTCAAATGAATCAGGATTAAGTCTCAATACTGACTACTCAATACTCAGGACTTAATCACCCGCTGAATCTCATCCAGCTTCATCAGAGCTTCGACCGGAGTGAGTGTATTTACTTCAAGATTATTCAGCATATCCCTGATCTTAACCAGTACCGGATCATCAATTGAGAACATTTGTAACTGGTATGCTTGCTTCTGAACTTTTTTGAGGCTGTCTTTGATATCCTCTCCCCCTGTCCGCTCCTGTTCAAGCCGCTTCAATATTTCGTTTGCCCTGCTAACAAGTTTTGGAGGCATTCCGGCCATCTTAGCCACATGAATTCCAAAACTATGCTCACTGCCTCCCGGTACGAGCTTGCGCAGAAAAATAACTTTGTTCCCCAACTCTTTAACAGACACATTGAAATTCTTTATTCTGCTGAATGAGTTGGTCAGTTCATTCAATTCATGATAATGTGTTGCGAATAGCGTTTTTGCCTTCGCCGTGGGATGATTATGAAGATATTCTGCAATCGACCAGGCAATTGATATTCCATCGTAGGTACTGGTGCCCCTGCCAATCTCATCCATCAGAATAAGGCTCCGGGGAGATAAATTATTTAGAATGCTTGCAGTTTCATTCATTTCAACCATGAATGTTGACTCGCCGGTAGTAAGATTGTCTGAAGCCCCTACCCGGGTATAAATCTTATCCACGAGCCCTATCTGCGCCTCCTTTGCAGGAACAAAACAACCCATTTGTGCCATCAGTACGATCAAACCGGTTTGTCTCAATAAAGCCGATTTTCCCGACATATTCGGCCCGGTGATAATTATGATCTGCTGAGTATCACTGTCAAGGAACACATCATTGGTAATATATTCCTCGCCGGGAGGAAGGTTCTTTTCAATAACCGGATGTCTGCCCCCTTTAATATCGATCACACTGCTTTCATCAATCGCAGGTTTGACATAATAATTCTTTATCGCCAGGCTGGCAAAATTCAGCAATACATCCAATTGGGCGACTAACTGGGCATTTAATTGAATGGGTTTGATAAATTCGGATAATGCAAAGGTCAGTTCATTATACAAACGGGTTTCCAGAACCTGAATTTTTTCTTCTGCACCAAGGATCTGCTCTTCGTATTCTTTTAACTCAGGAGTAATATAACGCTCTGCATTAACCAGGGTCTGCTTTCTCAGCCATTCGGCTGGAACTTTATCCTTATGGGTATGAGTTACCTCCAGATAATAACCGAAAACATTATTAAAAGCAACTTTAAGGGATGGGATTCCGGTAATTTCAGCTTCCCGCTTTTGTATTTCGAGCAGATAACCCTTTCCTCCGAATGCGAT
Source organism: uncultured Sphingobacterium sp. (assembly GCA_964524205.1). Classification (GTDB taxonomy): domain Bacteria; phylum Bacteroidota; class Bacteroidia; order Sphingobacteriales; family Sphingobacteriaceae; genus Daejeonella. The sequence goes on from CAZGCG010000327.1 coordinate 1,588, forward strand.
CTTCCTCAAACGGTCTAGTTCCTCATCAACCCCATCTGCTATTACAGAGCCTTTTGCCAGCATAACCGGCGAATCGGGATTCAGCTCCCGCTCAATTTTATCCCTGATCAGAACACAGGGATTGAACTGCTCAGCAATCATTTTTAATGGAAAACTTTCAGATTCCTGGCAAAGCTCCTTGAGATTGGAAATAGCATAAAGTGCCCTTTTGAGTTGCAATACTTCCCTGGGGTTTGCCTTTTGGAGACCAATTTTAGAGATCAGCCTTTCGAGATCCCCGATCTGTTTCAATTCATGCAATAATTTTTCACGAAGTTCATCCTGCCCGACAAGGAATTCAACCACATCCAGGCGTTCCTGAATCGGTTTTAACTCCTTCAATGGCATAATGATCCATCGACGAAGCAAACGTGCTCCCATCGGAGAGCAGGTCTTGTCGAGCACATCTACCAGGCTGACCGCATTCTCATTGGCTGAACCTATCAGTTCAAGATTACGGATAGTAAAGCGATCCAGCCACATATAGCGGTCTTCCTCAATCCTTGAAACAGAGGAAATATGCTGAAGATTTCGATGCTCAGTCTCATTCAGATAATGCAGGGCTACCCCCGCAGCTGTTATGGCCAGCGGATATTTTTCTATCCCAAAGCCTTTCAATGATTTCACATCGAAATGTTTGAGCAGAAATTCAGAAGCATAATCACCGCTGTATGCCCAGTCGTCGAGATGATAGGTATAAAACCGGTCGCCAAAAGTCTCCGTAAAATCGCGCTGCCTGCTTTTTTGAAAAATTACCTCACTCGGTTTAAAACTCTGAAGCAACTTATCTATATAATCGGAATTACCCTGAGCAACCAGGAATTCACCTGTTGAGATATCGATAAAGGCTATCCCAAATGAATTCTTTTCAAAATATAGCGATGCCAGATAATTATTGGTGTTTTGCTGAATGATATTATCACTGTAAGACACACCGGGCGTGATCAGCTCAGTCACCCCTCTCTTAACAATGGTCTTCGTAGTTTTTGGATCTTCAAGCTGATCACAAATAGCCACTCTTTGACCTGCTCTGACTAATTTTGGCAAATAAGTTTCAAGAGAGTGATGTGGAAAACCAGCCAGCTCAGTATTGGTGCCAGAACCATTTCCACGTTTGGTTAGCACAATTCCCAATATCCCGGATGCTTTTATCGCATCCTGCCCAAAAGTTTCATAAAAATCGCCCACACGAAACAATAATAATGCACCGGGATATTTCGCCTTGATCGCATTGTACTGCAGCATTAAAGGTGTTTCCTTCTGTTCGTTCTTTTTAGACAAGTTCTTGCAATTAATCAGGCCATAAAGTTAATGGATTGCATAAGTTTTAGAAGATTTGTGGAAAACTGTCTTAAGGTGGGAAAATCTGCAAACTGATTTTGTTAAATCCCTGTAATAAATAATCAATTTGGTAGTCAAATATTAGGTTTCTTATCAGCTTTCCAAACTATTATTTAATTTGTCGCGTGCTTTCATACCCCATTAATCTATACAAAAAAGCCTATTCCGGACTTAGTAAAGAAAGCTGGTACCTTTCTTTTGTGATGCTGATTAACCGCAGCGGCACTATGGTAGTGCCTTTTCTCACCATTTATTGTACTCAGAAACTAAATTTCAGCATTGTTGAGGCAGGATTGATCATGGCAATCTTCGGACTGGGATCAGTGTTTGGCGCATTTTTCGGCGGAAAGTTCACAGATAAGATCGGCTTCTATTACCTTCAGATTGGAGCCCTTCTAAGCGGTGGCCTGATGTTCTTTATGATCAGCTTTCTCGAAACATTCTGGAGCCTGGGAATAGGGACATTTATCCTGAGCATGTGTAATGAAAGCTTCAGGCCTGCCAACGCAACAGCAATAGCCTATTACAGCACTGAGAGGACAAGAACAAGGTCCAATTCATTAAACAGGCTCGCAGTCAATCTCGGCTGGTCATTTGGTGGAGCAATAGGAGGCTTCCTTGCTTCTGTTGATTATCATTTGTTATTTTATGTGGATGGGTTCTCCAACATCCTTGCTGCTATCCTTCTCATCAAATTATTGCCAGCCGTAAAAAACTCAAAGTCTAAGGAAACTGAAATTCATGAAATCCAGGTGCAATCTCCCTATAAGGATAAACTTTACCTGGCATTTATCGTTTTGACCATTTTATTTTCGTCCTGCTTTTTTCAGTTCTTTACCCTGCAACCGGTGTTTTTCAAAACAGAATGGAAGTTGACTGAGCAATTTATCGGGGGATTAATGGCTATGAACGGACTGATCATTGTTTTCACCGAAATGCTGCTGGTAAATAATCTTGAGGGGAAAAGGTCTCCATTGTATTTTACCGGCATAGGTGTAGTTATTGCGGCATTTAGTTATGCTATATTAATATTTTTCCCGGCTGCGGCCTGGCTTGCAGTCATTTCCATCATTATGGTAACACTGGGAGAAATGATTGCTATGCCATTCATGAATACCTTTTGGATGAGCCGTTCAAATGATAGAAACCGAGGTGAATATGCTGCCTTGTATACCATTGCATGGTCTGTAGCGCAAATCATAGGCCCGATTTACGGATCATTTCTGATT
>CAZGCG010000328.1:0-4178 GCA_964524205.1 uncultured Sphingobacterium sp.
GGTGCAGTGGTTGCTGCGATGGGACTGGATACTTCCTTCGTTCCTGCCTTACCCGTAGGTTTGATGAAAACCCTCAGTGGTGGTGGTGCCAGAGGACTCATGGTTGATGTTATGACCACTTATGGTGCTGATTCCTTTCAGGGCAGACTGGCAAGTGTGATTCAGGGCAGCTCAGAAACTACATTTTATGTACTGGCAGTATATTTCGGTTCGGTTGGAATTAAGAAACCACGTTATGCTTTGGTCTGCGGACTTATTGCAGATCTGGTTGGACTCATTGCGGCAATTTTCCTGACCTACCTCTTTTTTGGACATACAATTTAATTGCATTTCGATTATTGATAATTATTTAACCTTTAATTAATTATTTATCAATAAAATTAGGGCTGTTCGAGGCGAATCATATTTGAATATCCCCTGGCTATCAATCTGTTTTTTATTGGAAGCCATAGTTCACATTGCAGGTTTATTATCTGCTTACCTCGTTTAATAACAGAACTTCTTGCTTCAATGATATCCCCCTCATGAGCCGGCGCAAAATAGTCTATATAATTATTGATCGTAGTGTAATAATGGCTTAAATTCATTGTAAACACTGTTGCACCGATAATATCATCAATAATACCGGCACTAACCCCACCATGGAGAACCTGCATTGGATTGGTCATATCCTTTCTGATCCGGTATTCAAAAATCAGGGCACCAGCTTCAGCACTTCTGACTATTGGCTTGAGCCAATGGCTAAAAGGCGAAGGGCTATTGTTAAATTCTTTTCCAATACCTTGCTGAATTGCAGCTAAATGTGAGTTAATCTCATTCATATCAAAATTATTAAGCGAATTAGAAACTGATTCTTACCACATCATTACTGCTATCTAAAAAGTATTAATGCAATAATCAAGGTTACAATCACATTGAACCCCTGAGCAATCAGGAAGGCATAAAAGGGTTTCTTGCTCTGTTTATTAAAAAGATCAGCAAAATTGGTTTCAAGCCCGATGCTGGTAAATGCCAGAGCGAACCATAAACCCTGCAGGTTTTTAAGGCTTCCTTTTACAGATGAACTGACCTCAGGACTTATTACAAATGAGAACAAGAGCGAAGCGGCCAGAAAGCCTAAAACGAATTTTGGGAAACGCTCCCAGATCACTTTAAGGCCAGGCTTCCCATCAGGATCATTAGCTTTTGGATGTTTGGTATAAGTCCAGTAAACGGAGATTGCAAAAGCGGCCAAACCCAAAAGGACATTTTGAGAGAACTTAACGATGGTGCTGATCTTTAATGCGGTTTCCCCAACTAATGAGCCTGAAGCCACAACAGCACCGGTGGTATCTATACTACCCCCAAGCCATGCACCGGTCACTTCCTGAGATAAATCAAAGTATTTGGCAATCATAGGCATGAATATCATCATCGGAATAGCTGTGATCAATACCATTGAAATTACATAGGAAAGCTTTTTCGAATCTCCTTTTATCGCACCTGAGGTTGCAATAGCGGCCGAAACACCACAGATAGAAACAGCGCTTGAGATCATCATTGTGAGTTCATCGTCTATTTTCAGCTTTTTACATAACCAGAAAGCAAAATACCACACCGATAAAACCACTGCCAAAGCCTGAATCAATCCAAGTGAGCCTGCTTTTAATACATCAGAGAAGATCACACTTGTTCCCAGTAATACCAGACCGATCTTGACGAACAACTCAGTTGAAAGTGATGAACGCAGCCATTCAGGAATTTTAACAAAGTTACTGATGATCAATCCTAAGCCCAAACTGAAAATAACTGCCTCAAGATTTACGGCTTTAACCTGACTGTTCCCTGCAAGTATTAACGCAATAATGGTGATCAGGTAGACTAATGGAAAAGCAAATAAAAATTGTTTAATTGGTTTTCCAGTTAAAAATGCGCCTATTGCAGCTATGAGCAATACAAATATGAACTGGATAAAAATAAGACTCAGATTACCTGCTGAGAGTACCTTACCTAAAAGCTCACCTGAATTGCTCCAGCTGTAAGCCGGGACTTCTAAAATTAGTCCTGCAATCGACAGGATAATGATCAGAGCACCCAGTATTACAACTGTCCAGTCCTCATGAATTGCAATTTTTTTCTGTTCTGACATAAAATTTATAAAGTAATTTTGATATTGAAAATGTCTTTAAGTGCTTGTTTAGCAGCATTATAACCACACATCCCATGTACTCCACCACCCGGAGGGCTTGATGAAGAGCAAATATATAATCCTCTGGCAGAAGTACGGTATGGAGAAATTCTAAGTGCTGGCCGGGTAAATAGCTGACCTATATCTATAACTCCTCCATTGATATCTCCGCCAATATAATTCGGATTATATGCTTCAATTTCCCGGGTATTCATCGTATGTTTTGCGAGAATCAAATCTTTGAATCCTGGCGCAAAACGTTCCACCTGATTTTCAATAGCATTAGTCATGTCCCTTTCAGATCCATTTGGCACATGGCAATATGCCCATGCCGTATGTTTACCTACAGGGGCACGCAAAGGATCAAATAAACTTTGCTGAGCCAAAAGAACAAATGGCTTATCTGGTAATACACCTGCATTTGTCATTTCTTCTCCCTTTGCTATCTCTTCATAAGTATTTCCAATATGAACAGTACCGGCTTTACGGCATTCTGGAGCAGTAAAAGGAATCGGCCCATCCAAAGCCCAGTCTATCTTAAACACTCCCATTCCATAACGGTATCGACTTAATTGCCAGGAATATATAGATGAAAAACTCTCCCCTGCTATTTCAAGAATCTGCTTCGGAGTAAGATCAAAGAGAACAACCTTAGATGCTGGTATATCTTTCATTGATCGAACAGGCATACCTGTTTCTATTTTTCCTCCGATTGAAAGAAAATAGGAAGCAAGTGCATTAGCAATTACATTAGACCCCCCTTTAGGCACAGGCCAGCCTTTTAAGTGCCCGGTAGCCATTAAGACCAGTGAGAAGGCTGAAGTACCCAAATTACCTAATGGTTGCATTGAATGAGCTGCCATTCCTGCCCATAAACCTCTGGCTTCTCTAGTTTTAAACTTCCTTGCAAGTGATGATGCAGAACGCAAAGCATTCAGGCCAAAAGCAGCCATTTCTAAGGGATGTTTTGGCAAACGTAAAGGTCCCAGTAAATCCTCCACCATGCCGGGCCAGTTCTTGACCAGAGGCTTTAAAAGCGCGCTATAAGATTCCCTGTCAATCCCCAAGCTTGAAGCAGTCTCTTCCACGCTTCCAGACAGAGCTGCGGAAGTTCCATCATCAAACGGATGAGCTGCGGCCACGCCCGGATAAATGAATTCAAGTCCGTGTTGTTCAAGTGGCAGAGAATTAAAAAAAGGAGAACCTGCCGCAAGCGGATGAATCGCAGAACAGATATCATGTACAAATCCTGGTAAAGTAAGTTCTGCAGATCGCAATCCTCCTCCAATTGAATCTTTGGCTTCCATGATCAGAACAGAAAGTCCTACCTGCTGCAAAGCAATTGCTGCCGACAAGCCATTCGGGCCTGAACCTATAACGATTGCATCAAATTCAGAACTGACCTTTACTCGTCTCATTTTAGATGAATATCATCATTCTGGACTAAAAAACATAATAATACACTAATTATGAGGAATCATATCAATCATTAATTAAGAGATTGCTGAAGTAAAAAAAGCAGACAGATTTTACTATTTCGCAATTACAATGGCAATTGGTGTATCCATAAATAAATACATCATCCGAAATTGTAAAGAATCCTTATTTTCGAAAGCAAAACCGTATTACATGAATTCAAAAATAGATTTAATTAGACAAACAAGGTCCAAAGCATTGGAAATTATCAGCGGACTAAGCATTCCCGAATTGAATAGAATTCCCGAAGGATTCAACAATAATATTATCTGGAATCTGGGACATCTGATCGCTGCCCAGGAAGGAATATTTTACCTTCGCGGAAAGCTAGAAATAAATATAGAACAGGAATTTTTCAATTCATTCAAGAATGGCTCACGGCCTGAGCGTGAGATTCATGCAGAGGAAATTGAAAACATAAAGTCCCTTCTGTTCAGCAGTCTGGATCAGTTTGAAGCAGATCTTGAGAAAAACTCCTTTCATAATTATCCCGCATGGACTACCAGTATGGGCATAGCAATCAATTCTATTGACG
>CAZGCG010000329.1:0-4159 GCA_964524205.1 uncultured Sphingobacterium sp.
TGGGTGTAGAAAAAATTGCCTTGAAGCTAAACAATCCAATTGTTTATTTTAGTATAAATAGAATTAAAAGAGGTTATTATGAGTGTGTAGTTAAATCTTTAATTGATAATCCCGAGCATACCAAGGAACACGAAATTACTGATGCTCATACTGAAGAACTTGAAAAAAATATCCGATTTCAACCGGAATATTGGTTATGGTCACATAAAAGATGGAAATTTAGTCCGGAGAATTTAAAAAATGACTAAGGTTCCTAAAGTAGCGGCTGTAATCCTGAACTGGAATGGTAAAAACTTTCTCGAAAAGTTTTTGCCATCTGTTGTATCCAGCACCTATCCGGCTCTTGAAATTGTTGTTGGAGATAATGCATCCACAGATGATTCTATTGAATTTCTTCATAAAAATTACCCGGCTATAAGAATCATTCAAAACGATAAGAATTATGGTTTTGCCGGTGGATATAACAGGATATTGGAACATCTTGATGCTGAGTATTTTATTTTACTTAATTCGGATGTTGAAGTATCACCTGGCTGGATAGAACCAGTGATTCATTTGATGGAATCTGAAATGTATATTGCCGTCGCCCAACCGAAGATTCTCTCTTATTCCCAAAAAGATCATTTTGAATACGCCGGGGCTGCCGGGGGCTATCTGGATTCTCTGGGTTATCCTTTTTGCAGAGGCAGGATATTTGATACAGTTGAAGAAGACCATAGGCAGTATGATGATCAGTCTGAAATCTTCTGGGCCTCTGGTGCGGCTTTGTTTATAAAACGGAAATACTGGGTTGAAATTGGGGGGCTTGATCCGGATTTCTTTGCCCATATGGAAGAAATTGATCTTTGCTGGCGACTCAAAAATAAGGGTTACATGATTGTATTCTGTCCGGAATCAAAGGTATATCATGTTGGAGGTGGAACACTGAATTCAGAAAGCCCTTTTAAGACCTATCTGAATTTTAGAAATAATCTCGTTTTACTTCAAAAAAATCTGCCCCTGGGCAAAGCATTTATTGTAATCTTTATACGTTTCTGGCTTGACTTACTATCATTGATTAAATATCTTTTTGATGGTAAACCCCGAAATGCTCTCGCAATAAGCAAAGCTCATTTCTATTTCCTTGGCAATCTTTTCAGGAATATTAAAAAGGCCAGCGAAATAGATGTTTCCAAATTTAATAATTCCGGCCTCTATAAAGGAAGTATTGTTTGGCAGTACTTTATCCGAAAGAAAAAAATATTCAGCGGTCTAAAGAAAACTATCTAAAGCCATTTTATACCCTGGCAGACCGAAGCCAGTCAAAACTCCTTTGCAGTTTTTTCCTGTAAGGGATATATGCCTGTATTCTTCACGGGAATAAATATTTGAGATATGTACCTCTACAACAGGGGTTTTGATAGCAGCGATGGCGTCGGAAATAGCCACAGAAGTGTGTGTATATCCGCCTCCATTCAATATAATGCCATCATAACTAAATCCAACCTCGTGTAATTTGTTGATGATTTCTCCTTCAACATTACTCTGAAAATAATCGAGCTGAACAGAGCTGTACTTAGATTTTAATTCTTCAAAATAAGTGTCAAAGCTGCTATCACCATAGATTGATTTCTCACGTACACCCAGTAAATTTAAATTTGGTCCGTTAATTATCTGTATTTTCATCGATTATTTGTGATTTATGATTTCAAAATTATGAATACCAAATGGCGTTTCATTACCAAACATAAAAAATAAATTGGACTGGCAAACCGGACTTATAGGCTTTAGATCATATTTAAGATTAGAGCGTTCATTATCGGCAAATACTATCGAAGCATATTTGCATGATGTAGATATGCTGATGCAGTTTTTCAAAGCCAAATCTCTTAAAAAAGAGGTATCCGAAGTTTCAGGTATTGATTTGAAGGATTTCTTAGTCTGGATAAATGAATTAGGTATGCTTCCTCCCACCCAGGCCAGGGTTTTATCGGGTTTAAAAGCCTTTTTTAAATACCTGCTTCTGGATAATCAGATTAAGATTGATCCATCTGCACTAATTGAGAGTCCTAAAACGAGCAGAAAATTACCTGATACTCTCAGTATTCTCGAAATCAATAGCTTGATTGAAGCCATTGATCTTTCAAAAGCCGAGGGAATGCGGAATAAAGCGATGCTTGAAATTTTGTATGGATGTGGATTAAGGGTATCTGAACTCACAAGCCTTAAAATTTCGAATCTGTTTTTGGATATCGACTTCATTAAGATTCTGGGAAAGGGAGATAAGGAGCGTTTGGTTCCGATTGGATCAGAGGCTATAAAATTTCTCAGGATATTTATTGAGGAAGTTCGGGTTCATATAGCAGTAAAGCCCGGAAAAGAAGATTTTGTGTTTCTAAATATGCGTGGAAATCCAATTTCAAGGGTAATGGTGTTTCTGATAATTAAGGATCTGGCAAAAAAAACCGGTATCAATAAAAGTATAAGTCCGCATACTTTCAGACACTCTTTTGCAACCCATTTAATTGAAGGCGGTGCAGACCTAAGAGCTGTTCAGGAAATGCTTGGACATGAAAGTATTACCACAACAGAGATATACACGCATTTAGACCGTGATTATTTGCGGGATACGATTATTCAGTTTCATCCCAGAAGCTGATCTTATTGCTCTTCTTTGAAATAAACCTTGTAATAATTCATCGATTTATCATCATCAAAGCCCTTCTCAATCAGCTCCTTGTTTCCATGAATATAAATGTGAAAGTTCTTGTCGAGTTTTAAAACGCTTTTAAATACCCTGGATTGTTTCTTTACTGCAGCTCCCGAAATATCAAATGGCTGATCAATGCCTGCATCAAATTCCTCATTGTATTCCCGGCTAAATCTTTTGAATGATTCAATCGCTTTGGGATTTTCGATCACTTCCTCAGAGAATTCATCCAGATCGAAACTATCCTTCTCCTTGAAATATTTCATGGAACGGTTCAACAAGTCAATCTTATCAGCTTTTGAGATATCAAACTCATCATCTATTTTATTGGTAATGAAGTTTTTATAAACTCCCAATGTTGTATTGGTCTTGTTGAAACTATCATTTCTGATCTTTAATTGTAAAAAGTCATCTTTCCAGTAAGCTGCATCGCTTCTGTTTGTCTGATCAATAAGCATCACTCTATATCCTTCCTCCTTTTCAGTATTGAAAATGAGGCAGCCTTTATCCAGTTTCTGGATATTGATTGCGTCTTCCTCATAGTTAAGTGCAAAACCACCTTGTTCCGGACTAACTTTCAGGTAACTTTCTTTGGTCTCGGACTTAAAAATCCCAATAGCATCAAGCATTTCACCTTCCAGTTGTAAATCTTTAAATGAGGCTATGTAAAGCTCACCTGCCTTAATTTTGGGATGATTTGAGCTTTCATAAAGGTACTTTGCTATGTTTTCGCCCAGTTCATGAAAGCTTGCTTCATCTGAAAACATCAGGGAACTGAAATGGAACAATTCATTAAGATTAAGATCGCCGCTTGAGTGAGTAAACCTGTAAACCTCATTTGCCTTTTCAAATGGCGACAAAAAATACTTTATCAGCAAGTTCCTTAATACTTCATCAGCAATATTTAGTGGCTGCTCAGACAAAATGTAAAACTCATCCTGAACCTTATTTCCAACCCTATGCACGGAAAGCAGATCTAATGACGCTTCAAAAAATGAAATCATAATGTGTTTATAATAAGATTATTATATTGATTAGTATAATGTTTTTGTTAATATGTTTGGCTTTTTATCATTCTGTCCTTTCCACTCAGATCCTGCCTTAGTTCAATATTTTTAAACCCCATTTGCCTTAATAATTGAACTGTCTCTTCTCCCAGGTTCTCGTTAATCTCCAGGTATAAAGATCCATTTGTATCTGAATGTTTTATTGCGAAGTCAGCGATCGCTTTGTAGAAAATAAGCGGATCATTGTCCGGGACGAATAATGCCAGATGTGGTTCATGCTGAAGTACATTAGGCAGCATTTGTTGCTTTTCTGCCTCCGTAACATATGGTGGATTGCTTACGATAATTCCGAATTTCTTATCTGTTAGCTGATTGTTTAATAGATTCAATATATCAGCCTGAATAAAATTCACCATGGTTTGATTTAAATCTGCATTTTGTTTTGAAACGCTCAATGCTTCTT
>CAZGCG010000330.1:0-4143 GCA_964524205.1 uncultured Sphingobacterium sp.
ATTGCTTGGGAAAAATGGAGCGGGTAAAACAACCTTGCTGAAAAACATGGTAGGCCTTGCATTTCCCAAAAAGGGATCGTCTACACTAAACAGGATGACGACATCAGCGCGGACACCGAAAGTACTTCAGGAAATATTTTTTCTGGCAGAAGAAATATATGTTCCGCCCTTAACTGCCGTTCAGTTTTTGCGGAAGACCGCTGCTTTTTACCCGAAGTTTAACGAAGAAGAGTACTATCGCAATTTAAAGATATTTGATGTTGAGATAGGCGTGAGGATGGATAAGCTTTCCTATGGCCAGCAGAAAAAGGCCATGATAGCATTTGCCTTAGCCACGAATACCGTTCTACTTGTCATGGACGAACCGACAAATGGCCTGGATATCCCATCAAAAGTTCAATTCAGAAAGATCATAGCTTCATCGTTAACTGAAGAACGGATCATAATCATATCAACCCACCAGGTACGCGACCTGGACAACCTGATCGATGCGGTTATTGTAATTCACAACAAGGAGATCGTGCTAAGTGCAAAGGTCGACGAGATTAGCGAAAAGATAACATTTGCGTTGATAGAGGAGGAGGACGGACTCGACGTTTTATACCAGGAGGAAAGCATGAAGGGGCAATATGCTATTCTTGTTAATTCCGGGGATAACTCCGGCAAGGTCGACCTGGAGTTGTTATTCAATGCCATAACCAGTGATACTAACCGTCTTTTAGAAATTCTAAAATAAATTCCATGGACAATTATTTTGATCTTAAACGCTTCCTACTTTTGTTTGACAAGCATACATCTGAACATTTTGGCACCTATTCGATGGCTGTCTTGGCTTTGTTTGGCCTTATGTTATCCTGCGTACTGTTTTTTAGCCCGACCCAGAATGCCATGGTACCCGTGAATTTTCAGCGGGATATATTCTTTGTATTTCTTTGGTTATCAGGCAGCATGTTCACAAGCAACGTATTCGCAGACCTGGGGAATAAGAAGAAAGCTTCATCGACTTTAATGCTACCAACCTCTCATTTTGAAAAATTTTTGGTGAGCTGGATCTATTCCTATTTAGTCTTCCAGATAGTATATGTTGGAGTTTTTTACCTAGTGATGTTTATTGCTTCATCCTTGGTGAATTTCCAGGGGAAGGTATTTCAGATATATGATCTGCGCTCTGATCTCAGGGCTACCGGCTGGATATTTTTGTTTTATATGGTGTTTCATGCTATCGCATTTACTGGATCAGTTTACTTCGAAAAGCTGCATTTTGTAAAAACTGCTCTGGTGTTATTTGGAATTTTCATGCTAATTAGACTTTTTAACGAGCCGGTGCTGGAACTAATATTGAAAAGGGATGTAGCAGCTCCACTGCCTTTTTTCAGGGCTGTAATTGTAGAGAATAATGATATGTTCCGGTTAGATATAAGAAAGACACAAAAATTATATTTAATGGCGATACCGGTAGTTATTGCGGGGATACTGTGGATAACAACATATTTCCGGCTGAGAGAGAAAGAGATCTAAATAAGATGGAATTCAGAAGTAGTGAAGCGATCTATCTTCAGATAGTCGATTATATAAGTGATAAGATCTTATTAAAGAAGTGGCTCCCGGAAACAAAGATCCCTTCTGTAAGGGACCTTGCTTTTACCCTGGAGGTTAATCCCAATACGGTGATGCGCAGCTATGAGTATTTGCAGAATGCAGAGATAATTTATAATAAGCGGGGCGTTGGTGTTTTTGTAGCCGATGACGGTGTAAAAAAAGTTAATGCCCTTAAAAAGAAGAAATTCATTGACAAGGATCTGCCGCTGGTATTTAAAAACATGTACGTGCTGGGGATGGACCTAAATGAAATTCAGGACCTCTACGGGAAATTTCACCCCGAAAGATATTTAAAAGAACAAAATACAGATCATGAAAAAGAGTAACATATTTTTAATGGCTGCGGCGCTGATATTCCTGGCATCTATACTTGCCTTCGACTTTGGTATAAAAACGCGGTATAGTAAGAGCAATTTCAGAGATAAATATGATGAGTTTACTGCTTTGGATTTCAAGGATTTTGATTCTGTCGAGGTAAATGCTTCAACAATGGCAAATGTCAAATTTATTCAGGGCCCATTTAAAGTCCGTGTCTTTGAGGACAGGGCCGATATTGTAAAAGTTACGCAGCAGGGAAGGTTATTATCAATTAATGTAAATACAAAGGGGGATAATTACGAAGACTCTCCATTCATCCTAATAATCAGTTGCCCCAAAATAAACCTCTTGGTAGCAGATGATAAGTATGTGGAAAAAGGGGAATTAAAAATCGATACTAATGCAAGGTTTGATTTTGTTCATAACAACAGGGTAATTGAGGCTTCTAAAAAAGTTGTTGTTGAAGGTTTTATTCAGGATAGTCTAACTATTATTCAAAACAATGGAAGTCATATTCGTCTGACAAATAATCATTTAAAAAGAATTTCTGCAATAATTGGAAAGAGTCCAAAAAGTGCATCCTTCCTTACAATTGATGGAAACAATGTATTTGATCATGCTTATTTAGATCTCCGTAATAGGAGCCAGCTTTTTTTATCGAAAGCGACGATCAGGGATCTTGATTATAAGTTAGCATTGGAAGCCAAAGTCACTTTCTCCGGAGCTTCAGCTTCTTTATTTCATTAATTTCATCCTCTTTCGTAGTTAGTGAAACCAAAAGGTATTGGTCAGATAAAGACCATTAAAGAAAGGGATGGAACCAGTGAAGCAGAAATGTCTTTCTTTGATCACCTGGATGTATTGCGAAGCCATTTAATTCGTGCTTCCATAGCAATTGTCATATTTACACTACTTGCATACGCTTACTATAATTTCATTTTCGAGGAAATTATTATGGCCCCAGGCCGTGTTGACTTTTGGACATATAGAATGATGTGTGCTGCCGTTGAAAAATTTAACCTTGGCACCGAATTTTGTGTAACTAAGCTTAATTATGAAATAATCAATACAGAACTGGGCGGGCAGTTTACCTTGCAGCTTAACTCTTCGTTGATGATAGGAGTTGTAATGGGGGTTCCATACCTCCTATTTGAGATATGGCGGTTTGTTAAACCAGCACTTCATGAAAACGAACGTCAATCAGCGACTGGATTCGTGTTCTGGGCTTCGTTGTTATTTATCACTGGATTACTTTTCGGATATTATATAGTTACACCTTTATCAATTAATTTTCTGGCAAATTTTGAAGTAAGTAAGATCATTAGCAATAAGGTCACGATTGATTCCTATTTCTCCATTATTGCCACATTATCTATTGGTTCGGCAATAACCTTTGAATTACCCACAATCATATTTATTCTCTCAAAATTGGGAATTATGACACCTCAATTTATGCGGTCGTCACGTAGGTATTCTACTGTACTCATACTAATTATAGCTGCCATTGTTACCCCAACACCTGATCTTATAATTATGCTGACAGTAAGTTTTCCTCTATTCTTGCTCTATGAACTAAGCATCTTCATTTCAGCGATCGTAGAAAAGAAGAAGAAAAAAATGGAAAAAGAGTTTTATAGCACCTAGACTTGGAAAGTATATCTCCCAATTCGAGGTGAATGTCACGATAGCTTTCTAAATGCGACTCTTGCAGATAAGTTTTCTCAATAGCAGATAAACCCCTTGCCTCAACTACTTATTTAAAAGGTAAGCCTTTTAAAGGAAAGCGGTGGAGCTTGTTGAAAAAATCTACACTTCCGAAATAGGGGTTAATAACCCTACATAATCGTAAAAGTGTAGGTATCACAAATACCCTTTTTGGTTCGAACATTTTGGGTTCGAGTATTGAAAATACACAGACTGGACTATTTTTTTTATTAATGACTACACAAATTTATGCTTGTAAGCTCAACACGCTACAAGAAATTCCGGCATAAACGCACGTTTGCCTTGCTTATTCCCATTTATTCCGTTGCTTCTTTGCTTAGTTGATCTTAAAGCAGACTGAGTTCCATATAAATCAAAAAAATATGGAAACGAAACAAAATTTAAAGGTAGCTGAAGTACAAGTAAGCTACAAGACTTTGGTTAAAGCGAGTGATCGACCTAAAATCAGCTCTTCTATTGAAACATTTCAGGTACTCCAGAGTAATTGGAACTTTGAGATAA
>CAZGCG010000331.1:0-4120 GCA_964524205.1 uncultured Sphingobacterium sp.
TTAATTTCAATTAATTAAAAAATATAAATATTCTCAGCTTTAGCTCCGGAAAATCATTCCTGGTTTCCCTTTAAAGAATTCCATCCCTGTGCCTTGATCGGATGCACCTTCTCAGATTTTGAAATCAGGTTGCAGCCTGCCGAAGCTTCCGTCATATGTCCGATAATTGAGATGTCCGGATTATTCCTGATTTTTTCGAAATCCGACTGTTTGATGGTAAACAGCAACTCGTAATCTTCCCCTCCGTTCAATGCACAAACAGTTGGGTCGATTCCAAAATCACGGGCTGTATCGTATGTCATTGGATCAATCGGGATCTTCTCTTCATACAAATTACAACCCTTATCAGATTGCTTGCAGATGTGCAGGATCTCAGAAGCAAGGCCATCCGAAATATCAATCATGGCTGTTGGTTTGATCTTCATCAGTTTCAAAGCTTCCACTATATCTTTTCGGGCTTCAGGCTTCAGCTGCCGTTCAACAATATAATCCTTCCCTTCCAGGTCGGGTTGTATATTGGGGTTTTCAAGAAAAATACCTTTTTCGCGCTCCAATAACTGTAAACCAATGTAAGCACCACCCAGATCCCCGGAAACACATAAAAGATCACCTTCATTTGCACCGTTTCTGTAGCAAATGTCCTTTTCATCAGCATAGCCAATGCTTGTTACACTAATCACAAGACCCTGTTTCGATGAGGTGGTATCTCCTCCGGCAAGATCAACTCCAAATTTTTCACAGGCAATACTGATTCCCTGATACAATTCTTCGACTGCTTCAAGAGGAAATTTGCTCGATAAGCCGATGGAAACCGTTACCTGGGTAGCAGTCCCATTCATAGCATAAATGTCGCTTAGGTTGACCTGAATTGCCTTGTAACCTAAATGTTTTAAGGGAGTATAGGATAGATCAAAATGAATACCTTCCAGTAAAAGATCGGTGGATATGAGTGTTTTCTTTCCTTCGAAACTAAGTACTGCAGCATCATCACCGATAGCCTTTACTGTACTCTTGTTTTTGATTTCAAAATTCCTGGTCAAATGATCAATCAGGCCAAATTCACCTAATTGTTCAATCTCTGTGCGTCCTTTATTTTCAAACATATTTTGCTTTTAAAAATACAAAGGTGCTAATTTTTTAAGGAAGCGCAGTTTAAGGCTTAGGGTAATTTATACATGCCTTTTAACTTGCTGTATTCAGATAGTGGCACCTGAACCAGAATAGGGTTCTTCTTTTTGTCAAGAAAATCAATCAGTTTTAAAATATCAGACTCCTTCATTGCAGTACAACCGGCCGTTGGCTTATTGCTTCCGCTCCAGATATGCATAAAAATGCAAGAACCCATATTGGGTATAGCGGGCTTCACATTATAATCCACAAAAATTCCAAACTTATACACATCGCTTTTCATGCGCATAGTTTCTGCAGAATTCCAGTCTTTTTTTACTGTATCTGATTTAACTATCTGATTATAATATGCTGATTTTGAATCATCTACACAAAAAGTCCGATTATCAACTTTTAAAGAATTCATTTCAGAACGAATATCTTCATAGCCAAACAAACCACTCAGCTGAAATATCCCTGCAGGTGAATTTCCATCACCCTCTTTTTTTAATGTTCCCTTGTTCAGTTCTGCTTTGTGCAAACCTTTTCCCCAGGCCATACCACTCCTGCCTGTAACAACTGGAATTTCTGAAAAAACGGGCATCCATCGATTTGCCTTATATTCATAAACAGACATCTTACCCTCGATCTTATTCCAGGAATCTGTAGTTACCACAATTAGTTGTCCGGTATTAAATCTGGTATTCAGATCTATCGGCTGTTCGTTGATAGAAACTAAAATGAAAATGTATAATGAAATAATAAAATTCATTGCAATTTAAATAGCAGTTTTAAGCCAGTTTTTGCCTTCTGTAAACCTTGTTACCAGCATGGCCGAAACGGTATCTCCTGTTGCATTTAAAACAGTAGCCATAGGATCAACCAGAGTACCTATAATCATCACTACCGGTAACATTTCTACAGGAAATCCATAAACAGTCATTACCAGAATTTCTCCTATATAACCTCCATTTGGAATTCCACCCTCTACCATACTGACAATGATAGTTATGCCCAGAGCCATCAGGATGGTGCCCGGATCCATAAAATCCTTGCCCATTATCGCAAAGACAGCTGCAATTTTTATTATCGAAGAAACACTTGAGCCATCCTTATGAAGCGGTGCTCCAAGAGGAATAACCAGGTTATAAATATGCTCAGGTATTTTCATCGCCCGGGCAGCAGCAAGATTAGCAGGAATGGTAGCTACACTGCTGCAGGTACTTACTGCTGTAAATGTTGGAACGATATTATTCTTCCAGAAAATTTTTACTCCCGGTATTCCGCCGGCTATGAAAGCATAAAGAGTAAAGAATACGATGAAATAAAAGGTGCAAAAACCATAATATATGGCCATAGAATGACCGTAGGTGCCAAATAGCTGAGGACCAAAGACTCCCACCTGATAGGCAAAGTAGGCCCCTAATCCAATCGGAGCAAGCTTCATAATCATGATAAGGAATTGCTTCATCACCTCATCGCCTGCTATCAGAAATTTCTTAAAAGGATCGGCTGCTTCTCCCGATCTTGAAGTAGCAAAACCAATAAAAAGGGAAAATATAATGAATGCAAGCATGCTCTTTCGGGATAATAACTCCGAAAATTCATTGACTGTTAATAAACTGGTTGCCTGCTCACCAAAACTTGCTGTATGTACTTCTTCTACTACGTTTGCTGCAGTTTCAATATTCTGAGGAAGTGGAAATATCCAGACCGTAAATATTGTTAGGATTGCTGATATAAGCACGGTTCCCAAAAATACCAGTATCATAACCATCATTACCCTTCCCATCTTTTTTGATCGGTCAATATTGGCTATTGAGGATGCTATGGCGAAAAATATAAGAGGTATTACTGCTGTAAAAAGGAGGTTTAAAAATATATCCCCAATCGGTTTAATAACTTCAACCTGCTTGCCTAAAAACAGACCTAAAAAGGTTCCAATTGTTATACCAAGAAGTAGCCTAATTATACTGGCATAGTTCTTTAAAAAACCGGAAGTACCTTCATTCATTTTTATAAACCTAGTTTGGCAGATATTTCAAGCATCCGTTCAATTGGTAATTGAGCTCTTTTTATAATATCTGCCGGGACAGTAACCTCAGGCAGATCATTTTTAATACATAAATAAAGCTTTTCCAGGGTATTTCTCTTCATATGCGGACAATCATTGCATGCACATGAATTATCCGGTGGAGCCGGAATAAATATTTTATCCGGATTAGCCTTTTCCATCTGATGGATAATACCACTTTCAGTAGCGACAATAAATTCCTTAGCAGGATTATTTATCGTGTATTTCAACAGACCAGTGGTTGATCCTATATAATCAGCCATCTTTAAAATAGCTTCTTCACATTCGGGATGTGCAATGAATTTAGCTTCCGGATGCCTGTTTTTTAATTTTAATATACGCTGCTGAGAAAATATTTCATGAACCATACATGCCCCATTCCATAAAACCAAATCCCTGCCGGTTTTCTTGGCTACCCAGGCACCTAAGTTTTTGTCAGGTCCAAAAATAATTTTCTGATCCTTAGGTAAGCTTTCCACAATCTGTACTGCATTTGAGGAAGTACAAACTATATCACTCATCGCTTTTAACTCAGCCGTACAGTTTACATAAGTTATTACCAAATGGTCAGGGTACTTTTCTTTAAACTTTGCAAATAAATTTGGCGGACAACTATCTGATAATGAACAACCTGCCTTTAAATCAGGCAATAATACTTTTTTTGATGGAGATAATATTTTTGCTGTTTCTGCCATAAAATGAACACCGGCAAATACAATTACATCTGCATCAGTTTTAGCTGCCTGCTGTGATAAACCCAGACTATCTCCAATAAAATCTGCAATATCCTGTATATCTGGCTCCTGGTAATAATGCGCTAAAATGACTGCATTTTTTTCTTTTTTCAGCCTGTTTATTTCAGCAAAAAGATCAAGAGTTGGGTCTATTGGCTCATCAATAAAACCTTTAATATTTAATTCTTCTAAGGTATTCATTTAT
>CAZGCG010000332.1:0-4114 GCA_964524205.1 uncultured Sphingobacterium sp.
AAGAGTACTGCTTACTGACAGTATGGTAGTAAAGGATCAGAGCAGCATGAGTCTGGTTCCTCTTAAAAACGGCAAATTATTAGGTGGAACCACCACCTCACCGGGAACCGGAGGTGAAAAAAAGGCGAAAGAAGCGCAAATGTATATCATGGACATGGGTAGCAAAAAGATCGAATGGCAGGAAGTCGTTTTTCCCGGAGTTCAGGAGTACAGTGAAATGCGAATGATGCCCGATGGCCTGGTTTACGGCATTACCGATAAGAGGAAGTTCTTTGTTTTTGATCCTGCTAAGAAGCAGGTTGTTTATACAAAAGATATCTTTTCTGAATTCGGACCCACCACTGCAGAGCAAAGTCCGAGGATATTTGTTACAGGTCCCAAAAATGAGGTTTATATACTTTTTGCGAAGGGAGCTATCGTACAGGTTTTACCAAAGAGCTACGAAATGAAGCTTATAGCTACCGCTCCGGGTCCGATCAAAGCAGGCGGGGATTATGCCCATGGCCGGATATTCTTTGTATCAGGCTCTCATTTAATGAGTTATAAACTAAAATAATTACAAATCAATCAGGGAATACCCATTATTAAATTCAATCTATGAAACATATAATCCGCTATTTCTTTGCCATCCTGACACTCAGCACAATTTCTCAAATCAGTTTTGCGCAACGTCAGCATGGTGGTTTCTACACCCGTGAAAAGATTCAAAACCTTAGAAACAACTGCAATAAATACGATTGGGCAAAGGAATTGAAAAACTCTGTTATCAGCAATGCGAAAAACTTTGCCAGTAAAAGCGATGATGAAATATGGTCATTGGTACCCGGACAGAATACTCCGCGCGGTATCGATGTCACCCTCGACCGAATAGCGAAAGGCCCTAAAGTTTTAGGTTGTTTAAAATGTGGTCTGGATGTCCTTAAATTCGGTAATTATCCCTATGAACCGGAATTTGAGGATAAACCATGGAAGCTAACCTGTCCTTCCTGCAAAAGTGTATTTCCCACGAATGATTTCGGTAAATTTTATGCGAGTGCACTTGATGAACGTGGTCAGTTTGATGTAACAAAAGGCGACAAAAGCCTGCTTTTCAATACAGCCCATCCTGATCCATCCGATCCGCTTCATAAGTATGGTGTGGACGATGGATATGGATTTATAGACCAGAACGGTCGTGCCCACCGATTCATTGGGTATTATGTCTGGAAAAAATGGGATTACATCAGTAAGGGCCTTGCCGACCTGGCTGAAGCCTATTTGTACACAGGCGATAAAATGTATGCACGTAAAGCAGCAATTATTTTAGACCGCATCGCTGATGTTTATCCTGAAATGGACTGGAAACCTTATGCCGACAAGGGATGGTACCATTCTGATGGAGGACGCAATAAGGGTAAAATACATGGATCGATCTGGGAAACCCAAATCATCACATCTTTCGCTGATTCGTATGATAAAATTATTAGCGGCACTATTGACAACAGCGAATTATACAGCTTCCTGAAAAAACAATCCGAAAAATATAAGATCGGAACTAAAGGAACCCGGGCTCTATTAATGCAAAATATAGATGACGGACTTCTGAGAACGGCCTACAAAGCTGTTTTAACGACACATATCAGGGGTAATCAGGGTATGCATCAGTTAACTCTTGCGACTTGTGCTATTGCCCTGGATACGCAACCGGAGAGTAATTTATGGATCGACTGGATCTTTGCGGCAGATGGCGGAAATATCCCTGGCCTTATGATCTCAACCTTCGACAGGGACGGCACCTCAAATGAAGGTGCTCCGGGTTATACGCTGATGTGGGGACGACTGATCACTCAGGTTGCTGAACGTCTGCAGGGCTATCCGGCTTATACAAAGCATAATATCATTAAGGAGTTCCCTCAGTTCAATACCACCTTCCTTGCGGCCTACAGGATGGCAGCCCTGGGTGTGGCAATCCCGAACATGGGAGATAGTGGCTCAACTGGTACGGTTAGTAATGGTTATGCTGACCCTAAATTTATCGCAAAGGGCTATATTTTCACAAAAGATCCTGAATTTGCAAAAGCGGCTTACTTATCAAATAAAAGTTCAGCAGATAAACTTGGCAGGGATATTTTTTCGAAAGATCCTGATGCAATCAGCAGAGAAATACAAAAAATAGCTGAGCCCCTTGGTCCGAGACCACAGGGAGGATATCTGATGAGTGGCTTCGGACTTGCCTTACTTGAAAATGGTAGTGGTAATAATGGAGTGGCTATTGCGAATAATTTTGGAAGAACCATCATGCATGCGCATCCCGACCTGATGAATTTTGATCTTTTTGCTTTTGGCAAATGGCTCGCACCTGATCATGGATATCCGGAATTCGCGACTAATATACCAAGCAATCGCGACTGGACAGGAAGTACTGTATCACATAACCTCGTTTTTGTAAATGAAAAGCCTCAAAAAGAAATTTGGGGCGGACATACCCGGTTATTTAAACAGTTGAAAGGTTTTGGAGTTTTCGAAATCGATGGGCAGAAAGCTTATCCTGAGACTAAAACCTATCAAAGAACCATGTTTCTCGTGGATGCAGAATCAGGTGAAAACAATGCATATGTCATTGATATTTTTAAGGTTGATGGTGGTAAAGACCATTTATACAGCTTCCACGGCCCTCCGGGAGAGATCAGCACTTCAGGACTGAATTTAACAGCCCAAAAAGCGGGAACCTATGCCGGCGAAAATATTGAGAAAGGAATTGCCGCAAATGGCTTTCCAATGGGTTACTCATTCTTTTATAATGTAAAAAGGGATTTAAACCCACAATCCAGATTTATGATCGACTGGAAAACCGAAACCGGTTATCGCGGTACTAAAGCAGATGACAACATTCACTTAAGAATGCACGCCCTCAGTCAGGCAAATGATATTGCTCTTGCAGATGGAGATCCCCCTCAAAACAAGCCAGGGAATCCCAAAAAACTGGGCTATGTATTGATGCACAGAAAAGGTGAGGATCTTAACAGTACTTTCATCTCGGTATTCGAACCTTACCGTCTAAACCCCTTCATTAAATCTGTGAAACGTATCGACAATGGGGATGATTCACAGATTGCATTACAAATTGAACATACCAATGGCAGCATTGATCATGTTTTATACAATTCTGATTCCGAAAAACTGATGAAATTACCCAACAATGTCAGCATGACCGGAAATATTGGATTCCTCAGGACAAAAAATAATCAGCTGAGCAAAGCAATTCTCATTAACGGAACAGGCTTGAGCTCAGGGGAATTGAATCTGAAATCCGAAGGACAGATAAAAGGAAAGATTGTTAAGATGAATAAAAACCCATCAGGAAGCGGCTGGGTACTGGTTGATCAGATTCTTCCGGCAAACGGCAGCCTGATTGGTGAACAACTGATCATCTCAACAAAAGGAGAAAGAGATGCTACCTACACAATCAAAAGTGTAAAAAGAGAAGGAAAATATACCAGAATAGATTGCGGGCCAATCACTTTTGCAATGGGATTAAAGAATAATCCATCAGCAGACCCGAAGGATCCTTACAGCAATTATATCTATGAATTTGAAGAAGGAGCTGCATTCAGCATTCCTACACATACCGAATGGTCATCAAAAAAATAAAACATGGGAACAAAAAATTTTAACAGAAGACAGTTTGTTACTACTGCTTCCTTAGGCTCAATAGCAGCATTAAGTGCAATCAACCCGGCATTTGCAACAGAATCAAATTCTGAGGCCGAGTCTGCAAAAAAAGAAAAACCTACCTGGAAAAAGATAGGTAATGCCATTTATGGAGCAAAAGCCGATGAAACCGGCCCTATCGGAGGTGGCAAAGGCTATACAAAGATCATCACCAGTGGTGACTATACAGTCGACAGCCTTGAATCGCTGATTGATGCATTAGGGAAAGCAAAATCAGGTCAGGTGGTTTTTATTCCCGGTGATTTAATAATTGACATGACGACTTTCATCTATATTGATAAGATCATGCTGAAGATCCCCGGAGGAGTTATCCTGGCCAGCGACAGAGGACATAATGGTTCAGCAGGGGCACAGATCACAAGCGATAGTCTTGATACCCCGGGAATGATCTCAATCGAAGGTC
>CAZGCG010000333.1:0-4104 GCA_964524205.1 uncultured Sphingobacterium sp.
CGGACCGGTAGTTCAGCTGGTTAGAATGCCGCCCTGTCACGGCGGAGGTCGCGGGTTCGAGTCCCGTCCGGTCCGCAAGTAAGCCCCCAAACGTAATGTTCTGGGGGTTTTTTGTTTGATGGGTATTTTTGGTGGTTCAGCTGTTTAGAATACCGCCCTGTCATCCCCAACATGGTTGGGGATGGGTTTGTTCCCGTTTGTTCCGTAAATAAACCTCCAAACTTAATTTATGGGGTTTTTTGTTTGAATGCGATCTGTTTTGCGATCGCTTTTTTACATCGGATTGCCAATTCTAAATCATAACATTCTGTATTTTCATATATTTTTCTGAATAGCTATCTGCCGGAATTACATAACAATTTGCTGTTATTGACTTAATATTCTGATAATAAGTGTTATACACATTTGTGTAGAAAATTTGAAAGAATTGAATCAAATCCACTCATTCCTGTCTGAACTTATTTTCAACCTCTTTTTTATTCGCTTTTCTAAGATCGGTTCCATTTTTAGACATTAGAATGAAGAAAGGAAAAAGACAGATAGACATCATCGTGATTTCAGATGTACACCTTGGTACATATGGCTGCAGGGCTAAAGAGCTTTTGCATTACCTGAAATCAGTTAAGCCTAAAGTTGTTGTTCTGAATGGTGATATTATAGACATTTGGCAGTTCAGCAAAAGCTATTGGCCTAAATCACACATGAAAGTGATCAAGCATCTGATGAATTGGTTAAGTAAAGGTGTAAAAGTCTATTACGTAACCGGAAATCATGATGAGATGCTGCGGAAGTTTGAAGGCTTTAAAATGGGGTCATTTCAGATCGTTAATAAATTAGTTCTCGAGCTGGATAATAATGAAAAAGCCTGGATCTTTCATGGAGATGTTTTTGATGTAACTATGCAGCATTCTAAGTGGCTGGCAAAACTTGGTGCCGTTGGTTATGATTCATTGATTATGATCAATAGTTTGGCGAACTGGATCTCAGAGAGAGTTTTTAATAAGGGAAAACTTTCATTTTCAAAAAAACTGAAGAACAGCGTAAAGAGTGCGGTGAAATTCATCAATAGTTTTGAACAGACAGCAGCGGATATTGGAATATGTAATAATTACCAATATGTTGTATGTGGTCATATTCATCATCCAGAAATGCGTTTGATTGAACAGGAGAACGGGAAAATTATGTATTTAAATTCAGGCGACTGGATAGAAAATCTTTCTGCTCTCGAGTACCATAATGGAAACTGGACCTTATTCCGTTTCGATGATTCTGAAAGAGTGGCCATGCTAAATTTGCAGGAAGAGGAAACGGACGAAATGAACATCAGGCAATTGTTCAATCAAATGCTGACTGAATTCAATTTAAAAACCTCATGAAAATTCTATATGCAATTCAGGGCACCGGAAACGGACATGTAACGCGTGCAAGAGAGATTGTCCCCTTGCTTAAAAAGGATCATGACCTTGATATTCTGATTAGCGGTATCCAGGCCGATGTTGAACTGCCATTTGAAGTTCAATACCGTTTTCATGGCTTAAGTTTCATTTTTGGTAAGAAGGGAAATGTTGATATCGCCGAAACCTATAGAAAATCGCGTTTGAGGCGTTTGATGAAAGATATCAACTCGCTCCCGGTTGATAAATATGACCTCGTAATCAGCGATTTTGAACCGGTATCCTCCTGGGCCTGTTATTTTGCAGGTAAACCATGTATTTCAATAAGCCACCAGGCTGCTGTTTTAAACAAAAATGCTCCCAAATCACGAAATTTTGATCCGATAGGAAAAGCAATCCTGCGCTCCTACGCACCTTCCACCAGTCAGTATGGTTTTCATTTTAAATCATATGATATTAATATATTTACTCCTGTTATTCGGACGGAAGTCAGGATAAAAGTACCAGTAAGCTTAGGTCATTATACTGTTTATCTGCCCGCTTATGATGATGCAAGGATCATAAAAATTCTGTCTTTAATTGAAGATGTAGAATGGCAGGTTTTTTCCAAACATAATAAGCAGTCCACCCGAAATGGGAATGTTTGGATAAGACCAATAAACAATGATGAGTTTATCGATAGTATGTCGAAGGCAACAGGTGTATTTTGTGGTGCGGGATTTGAAACTCCTGCCGAGGCCATGTTTCTTAAAAAGAAACTAATGGTAATACCGATGAAAGGACAATATGAACAGCAATGCAATGCTGCCGCTTTAGAGGAAATGGGCGTTCCGGTAATCAAGAGTCTTAAAAAGAAACATTTGCAAAAAATAAGGGATTGGGTTTCATCAGGTGAAGTAATACCTGTAAATTATCCTGATATTACCGAAAAAGTTTTGAGGGATATTATAGCAATTGAAGCAAAGACAAGGATCGACAAAATGACATTGATGGGCAAGCAATCAGACTTTCAATTAACTGATAAAACTAATTTCCTGAAAAAACTAAATAAGATAGCTTCCGGAAGGTTCTGATGGTTAAAAGAGCAGATTTTGAAAAAGATTTTGTTTGGGGTGTTGCTGCTTCTGCATTTCAGACAGAGGGAGCAGTTGAAGCCGACGGGAAAGGTTTGTCTATCTGGGATGAATTTTCACGAAGAAAGGGTAAAATTTATAAAGGTCACGCTGCTGATATCAGCAGCGATTTTTACAATCAATATACCCGGGATATTGCCTTGATGAAATCAATGCATATCAATAATTTCCGGTTTTCATTTTCATGGTCCAGGATTTTTCCAGCCGGAACTGGCGAGGTAAATGTCAAAGGTGTGGACTTTTATGACCGCGTAATAGACCTTTGTTTAGAAATGGGCATAAGGCCCTGGGTAACCCTGTATCACTGGGATCTTCCATTGGCATTACAACAGAAAGGGGGTTGGGTAAACAGGGATATCGTAGACTATTTTTCTGACTATGTTGCATTTTGTATCAATCACTTTGGAGATCGGGTTAAACAATGGATGATCTTAAATGAGCCAATGGTTTATACCGGGGCAGGATACTTTTTAGGTATTCATGCACCAGGAAAAAGGGGTGTCGATAATTTTATTCCAGCTATACACCATTCGGCATTATCACAGGCAAAAGGTATCAGGATTGCTCAGAGCCTGAGAACTGACCTTGAAGTTGGAACAACTTTTTCCTGCTCAGCTATTCATCCGCATACGACCAGCCAAAAGGATTTGAATGCTGCCAGAAGAGTAGATGCTTTAGTCAACAGGTTATTTGTAGAACCTCTAAACGGATTAGGCTATCCGATTCAAGATCTTCCATTTTTAAAAAGGATCGGAAAGTATATGCTTCCGGGAGATGAAATAGCATTAAAGGCAGAACCAGACTTTATTGGTATACAAAATTATACAAGGGAGGTAGTAAAACATTCTTATTTTACTCCTTATATAAATTCATCTTTGGTTAACGCTAAAAACAGAGTTGATGAAGTGACCGAAATGGCCTGGGAGATCTATCCGCAGGCCATGCATGAAATGCTTCATCAATTTTCAAAATACAAATTCAAAAAATTATATGTGACCGAGAATGGCGCCGCTTTTCCTGATATTGTTGAGGATGGAAAAGTGAATGACATTAAAAGAAAAAATTACCTGCAGTCTAACATAGCTGAAATATTGAAAGCAAAAAAGGAGGGTGTAAATGTGGAAGGGTATTTTGTATGGAGTTTCACAGATAATTTTGAATGGGCAGAGGGATATCGCCCCCGTTTCGGTTTGGTTCATATAGACTACGAAAGCCAAAAGCGAATAATTAAAGCATCCGGACACTGGTACAGTAATTTTTTGGCCGATTTGTTATAATGTTTTTGTATTTGCATATTGAATCTGCCTCTCAGACATAAGCAACTCTAATTCCAATGTCTTAAATTTATAAAAAGTTTTTTCCCAGGATACAATTGATTAGTTTTTCTCTATTTACTTTTCATGTCAGTTCCTGATTATTAATAGTTAACGGGAGTTCAACATAAAATCTTGCCGAAGAACTGTTTAAATTTAATTTTTCTCCTTTTTTTAGAAAGCAAGGTCTGTTCCTCTTCGGTCGCGGCATTCCCGTGTTCTGCCCTAGTTTTTTGCAGCAGATTTAGTAGAAATCATGAAAAA
>CAZGCG010000334.1:0-4095 GCA_964524205.1 uncultured Sphingobacterium sp.
AATATATAAGAATTCAGATATAATTACGAAGTGATTTTGTATTATAAATTCACATCATTCCTTCAGCAATGCATCCGCTTAAACTTCAGTTAAATATTCTTTATTCAATCTCAACCTATATCATAGTCTCAACATGACTGGAAATCCTTATTTTAGAAACATCAATATAAATAAATGCGCAAACTGAAGCTATTTTCTGTATTCTACAAAAGCACGCTAATTTTAAGCATCACATTTGCAGCACTAGTTGCACTTGTAGGGGGGAAGCTTGGTTTCGGGATTGCATTTATGACAGGAAGCTGGATTTTAAGCCTTTATTATAAAGAACAAACCCGCAAAAATGAATACGTCTATTATCAGAATATGGGTATCACTAAATCTGCTCTGGTAATTTTCTCAATTCTCCTGAATGTTTTGATTGGATCATTCTTCATTCTCTATGATCGTGCCTGATGTTTTAGAAGTCGATAGTCTTGCTAAAAGGTATTCTGAACGGGTAATCTTAAGCGATGTTTATTTAAAATGCGTCACCGGCGATATTGTGGGTCTGTTTGGCAGAAACGGGACCGGTAAATCAACCCTGATGAAGATCGTGTTTGGTATGGAAAAGGCTGATAATAAATTCGTCAGGGTGAATAATACCGTGTTGGTAAGCCAGTCTCAGCTGATAAAGGAAATTTCTTATCTATCGCAGGACAGCTTTTTGCCCAATAATTTGACGGTTCTGGAGCTTGTTAACCTTACTTTAAATAGTAAGAATGTGGATAGTTTTTTGAATGATGCTATCCTGAGTCCCTTTCTGAGCAATAAAGTGAATTCGCTCTCAGGAGGGGAACTTCGTTATCTGGAAATTAAGCTTTTACTGAATTTGCCTTCTAAATTTGTATTGCTTGATGAGCCTTTCAATGGTATTTCACCAATTATTGTACAAGCGGTCACAGAACTGATCAGATCTCATTCAAAATCCAAAGGGATTATCCTGACCGACCATGATTATCATAGCGTTCTGGATGTCGCAAACAGGTATTATCTGCTGAGTGATGGTTATTTGAGAGCAATCTCCGGAAGAAGTGATTTGGTGAGGCTGGGGTATTTGAATCGATAAGGGTTTTTGTTGTTTAAAACGAGGAATATATGAGAATATAAGGTAATGTCTTTATTAGGATATTGGAAGTTTCCAGCTTTCGCCGGATGCGGCGGCTAAAAGCCGCCGCATGTTTTTATTTTTCTAAGGACTTTAATGACAACAGGGTCAGCAAAAAAGCCATGGTCCTTACCTGTCCTTTTTGTCCTTATTTCTTAATTCGATTCTAGCCTTAGTCATTCTCTCCCTTAAGCCGCCTTCCTTTAAAAAAGACTGTTCTAATGATTTGATCTGCTTGTTTAGTAAATAGCTTACAAGCCTGATAAGGCCTATCATCACATTGGCACAAATTTCCGGATTTTCATTTTCAATCCCTTTTTTGAAGGTTTCATAGCCTGGGTTAGGTATTTTGTTCAATTCCCTGAGCCTTGCAACATATTTATGTTCATTACCCCAAATTTCCTGTTTATTGCTTCTTAAAAAATCTTCATAATCTATTCTCAGTTCCTCCAAAGAAGCCCTGGCAACATTGGTTAATTTTATTTCCATTTCTTTTGAAGTCCCTGATGCCATACTAGCCTCAACTATATTTTGTTTGCCGCTTCTGGCGGCCTGCACCATCTGATCGATGGTACGGTCGTACCTGGTAAAAAAACGTTTGGTAAAATATATCGTACCATCATAGATAATTTCCGATTTCTGATAAGTGATCAGGTTGCGGTAACCACCGTGTTTGGGGATGAAGCCTTCTTTATTATCTTCTGATTCCATTTTATATAAAGCAAATCAGGGACTTAAAGGACATTAATGATGTCACAAGAGTCCCAATTGTCCTAAAAATACCTGTTTCTGAAGGGTGATGGTAAATATTAGGGTATGATTTAGTAAACGGTAGGTTTAACGGTAGGTTAAGGCTGAGAAGATTGAAGTTAGGGGTTTGGTTACCCGGGTGCAAGCCTTGGCTGATATTGTAAGTTTCCAAGGCAATAATTTCCTGTTTCCCACCCGATAGCTATCGGGTCCCAATTTCCTATTCCCCATTTCCATTTATCCTCACCCTCACCTTATAAACCCTGCTATTCCCATTCTCACTCTCAGCAAGATATTGATTGAGCTTTGCAACACTTTCAAATTTTCTTGACTGAATACTATTCCTTTTACTGGTAAAGTATAATGTTTCATTGGATTCATCATAATAGGGGCAGTATTCCATGAATTTTGTGTTAATGGTATTGCCCATGTTTTCTGCTTTAATCCATTGATTGGCTTTATCTTTTTTTGAAATGTACAAATCGCTGCTACCCAGGCCTCCTTCGCTATTGTATTTTGTGTAAATCAGGAAATCTTCATTTTTAGAGATGAAAGCATTGAATTCGTAGCCGGGACTATTGATTTCGGAACCCAGCAGTTTAGCTTCCAGATAAGCGCCATTGCGGTATTCACATAAATAAATATCGTCCTTACCGATCCCACCCGGAGCATCGGATGTGAAATACAAATTATTATTTGCTGCAACTGAGGGATAGAATTCGTCGTTTTTGGAATTTACAGGATTGCCCATATTGATCGGGGCAGACCATGGACTGTTCTTGTTTTCTCTTTTGACATACCAGATATCATAATCTTTGGCAGTTTGTGCAGTATCGTTCAGAGGCCTGTTTGAAGCAAAATACAGTTTGGTCTGGTCGGGCGAAAGAAATGGCTCCATGTCTGAGAATTTATTGGAAAATGACATTAATTTGGGATCTGACCATTTCCCATTCAGCTTTTTCATGGATACTATTTGTGAAATCTCCTGAAAAGGACTTTGCAGCGTAAAATAGATTTCATCATTGTTCTGAGAAATGCAGAAATCCCTGACATTTTGAAATTGGTTTAGCTTTTCATTGGCAATTTCTACTTTCCCAATAACCTGGCTAAAACCAGTGATTGTACAGCAAATAATTGCCGCAAGAAGGAATGGGATTTTAAGTGCTGCTTTCATTTTTTAGGATTGGATGATCTGCTGTGTTTGAATAATAAGCCCTGCTATACCATTTGAATCATTTCTTAATTCGTTTTCCGAATATGCATGAACTCAGGTATAGGAATTGGCTTGTTTAAATATGCTAAATATCTGTTACAGGTTCTAATTTAATAATTCGCTCATCAGGGGCAGGAAATCCGGGGTATAATTTATCGGGTTTATCAAATCATAATCACATTCCCCTGTCCAAATTCCCATAAAAAAATTAACTTTGCAATTCTAATACAGGCACCCAAAGAAAACGTTCAATGATCCATTTTTTTGTCTCCCCACTAAACAAAGTTTTTGCTGTTCAAACACCTGCTGAGATCGCTCAGGATGATATAAAAAAACTAAACTGGCTGTTTGGGGAGGCACATAAATCAGATCAATTGGTGATGCCGGGCTATCATGTGGGTTCGCGGGCTGCGATGATTACTCCATGGAGTACCAATGCGGTCGAGATCACACAGAACATGGGTATTACTGGCATTATACGTATCGAGGAATTTGAAAAGGTCCCTGCAGATTTTAATGCCTTTGATCCGATGCTTTCTCAAAAGTATACAGAACTGAATCAGGAGATCTATACAATTCATATTAAGCCTGAGCCTATTCTGGATATCAGCGATATTTCGGCTTATAATCAATCCGAAGGACTGGCCTTAAGCACTGAGGAAGTTGATTATTTGAATAATCTGGCTACCAAACTGGGAAGGAAATTAACAGATTCTGAAATTTTCGCCTTCTCACAGGCCAATTCAGAGCATTGCCGTCATAAGATCTTCAACGGTACTTTTGTAATTGATGGGGATGAAAAACCGACATCCTTGTTCAAACTGATCCGTAAAACCTCTGAAACGAATCCCAACGATATTGTTTCGGCATATAAAGATAATGTGGCCTTTGTAAAAGGTCCGAAGCTGGTGCAGTTTGCACCTAAAACTGCCGATAAAGCTGATTTCTACGAAGAGAAGGAATTTGATTCTGTTCTTTCGCTAAAAGC
>CAZGCG010000335.1:0-4088 GCA_964524205.1 uncultured Sphingobacterium sp.
CGAAGGGGTCGCATGTTTATAGAAAATCATGAAATTCTGTTTCCCGACCCCGAAGGTGGTCGTATGTGTTAACCGTACATATGCGACCACCTTCGGGGTCGGGTTCCTCGCTAACACATTTCTATAAACATATGACCCATTCAGGGTCATATAATTATGTGACTGTATTTAGGGTCTAAAGAGAAATTTCGACCTTGAACTAGCAATCAGCAGGTTGAACTCAACTATAAAATAATGACATTTGGTGCGGGCTAGTGGCTCATAACCAAACATCCAATCAACCTGCCCATCCCTCCCGGTCCAAACTCCGGTAATGTATCGCTTCAGCCAGATGCTCCAGTTGGATTTCTTCACTTCCAGCCAGGTCGGCAATGGTTCTTGAAACTTTCAGGATACGGTCGTAAGCTCTTGCGGATAATCCGAGTTTTTCCATAGCCTGTTTTAATAATACCTGTCCGCTTTCATTGATCCTGCAAATATTCCTGACCATATTCGGACTCATTTGGGCATTGCAAAACACATCTGCTTTTTCTTCAAACCGTTTGAGCTGTATGTTTCTGGCCTCAGTTACCCGTTCGCGAATGGCTTCGCTTTTTTCACTGAGGCGTTCTGAAGAGAGTTCATTAAAATTTACCGGAGTAACTTCCACATGAAGATCGATGCGGTCAAGCAGCGGACCGGAGATCTTGCTTAAATATTTCTGAACCACACCCGGTGCGCAGATGCAATCCTTTTCAGGGTGATTGTAGAAACCGCAGGGGCAAGGATTCATCGAAGCCACCAGCATAAAACTTGCCGGGTAATTCACTGTTGATTTGGCTCTCGAGATGGTTACCCTCCGTTCTTCGAGAGGTTGTCTCATCACTTCCAAAACGGTGCGTTTGAATTCAGGCAACTCATCCAGAAAGAGCACTCCATTATGGGCGAGTGAAATTTCTCCGGGTTGAGGGTTGGTGCCTCCTCCGACCAAAGCAACATCGCTTATGGTATGATGCGGAGAGCGAAAGGGTCTTACCGTCATCAGGGAATCGGATGCGGAGAGTTTTCCGGCTACCGAATGGATCTTGGTGGTATCGAGGGCCTCGTACAGATCGAGAGGAGGAAGAATGGTGGGCAGGCGTTTGGCAAGCATGGTCTTGCCTGCTCCCGGCGGACCGATCAGGATCACATTATGACCTCCTGCCGCAGCAATCTCGAGTGCACGTTTAATGTTTTCCTGTCCCCTTACATCCGAGAAATCGCTATCATAATTATTGATGTTGTATTTAAACTCTTCCCGGGTATTGACTATGGTTCTTTGCAGTTCAAGGCTGTTATCAAAAAATCCGATCACTTCCGAGAGCTGGCTCACTCCATAAACCTCAAAATCATCTACGATGGCAGCTTCCCTCGCGTTCTCTTTTGGTAATAACATTCCTTTGAATCCATCCCGTTTACCCTGAATAGCAATCGGGAGGGCTCCCTTAATTGCCTGGATGCCTCCATCAAGGGAAAGCTCACCAAGAATAAGGTATTTGTCAAGTTTTGTGCTGAAAATCTGTCCGGAAGCATCCAGAATACCAATGGCAATTGGCAGATCATAGGCAGAACCTTCTTTCCGAATATCAGCAGGTGCCAGATTGACGATGATTCGTTGCCTGGGCATATGAAAGACTGAATTATTCAGGGCGCTTTCTATGCGCAGCATACTTTCTTTTACCGCATTATCCGGCAGACCAACTACGAAATAATTGAGTCCGCCGCTGATATTAACCTCAATAGTTATGGTGATCGCTTCAATTCCAAAAACGGCACTTCCAAAGGTTTTTGCTGGCATGGTTACCTAAGTTATGGAACCATTTGCTGCAAAGGGGTTAAGAATTTAGTAAAAGGTGGGAAGGAATGAGGGAACGGTATTATAGTTGGTTTGGTGATAAAACCAAGCATAGGGAAATAATGACCTTGTTTTATAATTCCTTTCAAAGTTCCGAGTCAAAGGATCGTATCAGCGAATCTAGTGTTGAGCTTTTATAATACTTTAGACAATCAACTATGATTGGGCGCTCATTATTGTAATCAGCTACCTCTGACCCTTTTATATTGCCAGCATAGGTCTTTGATTTCTCTTTGATTAGATCTGTAACGAAACTCGAATATAACATCTGGTTTAAGAGGATTGGTGTGCTAATATCGTTGTATACCTCTGTATCCTTATATCCGAATCGTAAGCAGGCGCACAATGCATAATCCCTTAACAATTCACGTTGCAAACTAAGTTTCTTTCCTTTTATTGATTCAGAATCATTCGAATTTACATTCACCCGCGGTGAACATGAACAAATAAACAAAGTTACTATGACGTATCGCCAATATCTCATTGAAGTATCCATAATTTGATTGCTTTGACCTATCCTATTCATTGAAGTTCTCTGCTCTTTTACCATTTCCTGTGGTAGTTGTAATCACCAACCATTGTTAATATTTCCGGGCTTCCGGCTTCATAGGGTACTAACTGCTGCTATTTCGTAAAACTATACCCAAAAGAAACACCTGCAAAGTATGGATTAAGACTGCCTCTGCCAATTACTGGAGTCCAGCCTATACGCATTATAAAACCTTTTTTAACAGGCTGAAGGCGGTAAAGAACATTCAGGTTTCCCCAGGCATTCATTCTCTGATCATCCTTGGGTTTACTGACAGCATATTCCGGAGTAATTCCAATGCCGGTTTCCAGCCCGTTACGGCCACTGCCAAAGATGTAGTTGACCATTAATGGTACACTAACACGTCTTTTAAATTCATCTTCATTGATTTCATAACCTGTGCCAAGTCCGAGTCCTACCCGTATGCCAAATCCGTCATTACCGGATTTTAATCTCCGATCGTAGTTTAAGGAGAACAGGCCTCCACTGCCCAGAGCTTCCAAAAAAATGGCCTGGCGAATCAGCCCATCTGACGGTTCTGTGGGTTTTTCATTCTTCCGGACATTGTAGCCATATTGAATACGGATGCCGGTAAAGTCTGTTACAGGTTTGAAATTGGTCTGGAACGTATTCCCATTATTTGCCGTAGCAGTAAACTGGCCACCCCCGGGTTTAGATAGACCGAGATTGCTAATCAGGCTGATACCAATGCGACTTTTTGAGTTTATCGACTTTATATAGCTTATTCCGCCGTAGATATTTGACTGGAATTTATTTTGGTATGGCGCAACACTGATTTCAAAATTTGAAAACTCCGATGGATTGGCCGACTGATAATTATAACCATAGCTCGTATATCCAATGCTATGAAAATAACGCAGATCAGCACCTCCAAATATCTCAAATTCTGACCTCAGCCACGTGAATCTGTAAACGGGTTCTAAACTTAAACTATTATACATCACAACAGAACCAAGTAATTGATCACTTAAACCATTACCCGGATTACGATTAACAATTAACTTTGGTCTGAAATAACCGAGGTTAAACCCTGCCCTTAAGCCAAGCCCTGAGCTTTTAAAGTGAGCGTAGCTTAACCCACCAAGACCGGCGAACTGATCTTTTCCCTGGGCTATTTGACTTGCTTCATCTAATTTGAGCGATGAAAGCCAATGAGGTGTTAGTTGATAGCTTAACTCATTGTGCTGAGCTAGTACTGAGGAGCCTGGCAAAATCGCATAGCCGAAAAATGCCAGGATCACTAGTTTTTTCAAGTTCATAAATTCATAGGTTAGGTTATCTAACTTACAAATAATATTAACCAGAATATGTTAAGCTTTGTTAAAATGGGTGATTAATCCTTAATCCCTTTCCCTGTGGTTGGTGTTATCACCAACCTTAAATAACACCAACCTCACTAAAGAGCCGGTATGGTGATAACACCAAACGGAGGAATAAAACTTACTTCCCAAACGGCATTTTAGGCATGCCCTTCATCATCTTAGCCGCAGCAGCAGGGTTTGAGAACTGCTTCATAACCTTACGCATATCCTCAAACTGCTTGATCAGCTTATTCACTTCTGTGATATTGGTACCCGAGCCTTTGGCAATTCGGGTACGGCGATTTTGATTGATTGAATCCGGATTTTCACGCTCATAAGGAGTCATGGAGCGGATGATGGCTTC